>JAKAXP010000280.1 GCA_021816545.1 Bacteroidota bacterium | reverse complement strand
ATTCAACTGCCTTGCGCAGGGCTGTTTCGCCTCCGGCTATAAGGCCGATTACTACCTTGTTGTCAACCCCGAAGGTGGGAGGGATCTCTGAGGCATCAAGCACCCCGAGCCTGCCGCTTGTGCCGGCACCCAGGTAAAAGAGCCGGCCACCCTTCTGCATTCTTACATGTATCTGGTTTATAAGTTTTTCTATCTGAGGAATGGCCTTTTTTACCGCCACATGAACCTTTGCATCCTCGTGATTTATATTTGTTAGCAGCTCATTGATCGTCATCTTGTCAAGATCCTCAAAATTGGAGGGCGACTCCGTGATGCTCAGGTACTGTTTTGTCTCAGCCTGTTTGGTCATATACTTAAATCTGTGAATTCTGAATATGGTATTTTACCAGGTTCTCCATGGGTGTTAGGGTAAATATCCCCGGCTGCAGCCTGTGTTTGAGAAGCAGTTCCTCAAGGAAAGGCCTGAAATGGTAAGCAATACTGCCTGTAAAATGTATCGGATACTTCCGTGCCTCAGGGTAAGAGAGCACATTGCGGACAATGAACTCATCGAAACTGGAGGTGATCATTGCCTGGAGCTCCGGCACGTGAATGTTGTCAGATATGAACCTGGTGAACTGCCCGAGGAACCTGTTCGGGAAGGGCATGTTGTAAACATTGTCAAGTATCTCGGCAGGTGTGTACGGATATGCTTTGAAAAAGTTTTCAATCACAATTCCGGGCAGTTGTTTCTTGAGTATGCCGGCTACAAGCTTTCTTCCTATTACTGCCCCGCCCCCCTCATCACCGAGGATATAACCCAGGGGTGAAACATTTGCAACAATCTCCCTGCCGTTGTAATAGCATGAGTTTGATCCTGTACCGATTATGCAGGCTATTCCAGGCTCATTCTGGCAGAGTGACCTGGCAGCCCCGAGAAGGTCACTGCCGATAAAGAGCTCTTCTGTACCGAAAAAGGAAGCAAGAGCACCCCTGACAATTTCAGCCTTGGAGGCATTGCTCACCCCGGTTCCGTAAAAGAATATTCGTCTTACACCTGCATCCTTCAGCTCCGGGAGCTCTTTCCCGAACAGACGCACTATCTCTTCACCGGTTACAAAAAAAGGATTTATTCCTGTAGAGATGTATGACCTCCCAGCTGTGCCGTCCTTAACCTCTCTCCATTCAGTCTTTGTAGAGCCACTGTCTGCAATCAGTATCATCTGTGCCGGGGATTGACTTATTTACTTTAATTCAGCATATTACACGGGCTGGCAGCCTGTTGCGCCTTCACCGTAACTGCTAAGTAATAACAAATGTAAATAATTATATTGAAATAATCAGTTTTTTGTCAGATGTATGACATATTTTAAAAAACTTTCTACTTTTGAATCATTATTACTATATTCAGCAAAATCTTGCCAGAAATGCGAATATCACATCCCCTTCATTTACTGCTCTTTATAATCCTGTTCCTGGCCTCCGGCCAGTCGTCTCCAGGCCAGAAGACCGGACGTATTGAACGTCTTGCCACATCGAGGATGGAGAAATGGGAAAGCCCTGTCCGCGAGGGTACTCTTCCGGAGTTGTTTAAGATAGATTCAATAAAGATCGACGAGCCGAAGAAAGCGATAAACATTTACTTTCCAGTAACCGCATCATACAATCCGGTCAGGGAGGAGACCCTCTCAGCCCTTGTCAGTTCCGTCAGAACCACCCTCGGGAAAAGGTTCGCAGGATACACTGTAAACATGTATAGTAATGGCTTCAGCCTTGAGAGCCTGATTCCCAATTATTTCAGGAATGCATTACCGGAGGACGGGAACCGTATTTCACCGGCATCAGAAGTAACTCGCAGGCTTGTCAGCAGGATCGGTACCCCTGCTCCGGAAAAGGGTCTTGAAGGGAGATATATTGCCCTCTGGCACAGTCACGGATACTATTTTGATATGCCGCTTGACAGGTGGGAATGGCAGCGGGCAAAGCTTTTCGGCACAGTTGAGGATCTGTCGGTTATGGCCTATGTGCTGCCCTATCTTACACCCATGCTTGAGAATGCCGGTGCATATGTTTTCCTGCCCAGGGAGAGGGATATTCAGATCAATGAGGTCATAGTTGACAATGACCGGTCAACCGGTGCTTCAAGGTTTGTATTACAAATTCCCGGTGTGCCGGAAGCCTCAGGCAAGGGTTTCCTGATGAAGGACACCCTTTTTACAGGTGAGAATCCTTTCATGCTGGGCACATCGCTGAAAATAGCAGACGGCTCAGCCCTGTTTATCCCTGACATACCCGTGAAGGGCTGGTACGGTGTTACACTGTCATACCCTAATATCAGCAGCTACACCGGGAAGGTGTCAGTAAAGGTAACCCATACGGGTGGAGTAAGTGAATTCATTGTTGACCAGTCGCTTGGAGGGGGTACCTGGCTCTGGCTCGGATCATTCCTGTTTGATGCGGGCGCTGATGCTTCTAGGGGGGCGGTGACCGTCTCAGGCTTTGACGGTTCCCCGGCGCTTATTGATGCAGTCCGTTTCGGCGGCGGGTTGGGCAATGTTGCACGCCGGCCGGCGGAATCGATCATATCAAACCAGTGGTCACTCAACGCAGGCAGTCAGCAGACTGCAGCAGAGGCGGCACCGGTTGTCAGGGAACACAGCTGGAAGATCAGCGGCAAACCCAGGTTCCTTGAGGCTGCCAGGTACTGGCTCCAATATGCCGGTATGCCTGATTCACTGGTTTACAGTCCAAACCGCGGAAAAAATGACTACAATGATGACTACATGTCACGGGCTGATTGGGTGAACTACCTTGTCCGCAAGCCTGACAGTGCCGAAGCTCCGGGGATGGGGATACCCATCGATCTCTCTTTTGCCTTCCATACCGATGCCGGCGTGACACCGGGTGATTCGATAATCGGTACCCTTGGTATTTACTCAACCATAACCAACGGCGGAAAGTTCCCTGACGGTACAAGCAGGCTGGCAAACAGGGACCTCACTGATATAGTGCAGACACAGGTTACCGAAGATATCAAGGTGCTGTTCAATCCTGACTGGACGCGCCGTGCCATGTGGGATAAGTCATATTATGAAGCACGTAAACCGGACGTTCCCGCCATGCTCCTTGAGCTCCTTTCACATCAGAACCTTGCCGATCAGAGATATGGCTTTGACCCGCGCTTCCGGTTCCATGTAAGCCGTGCAGTGTACAAGGGTATCCTGAGGTATCTTGCTGATGCCTCCGGCACTGATTATATCGTTCAGCCTCTTCCGGTATCGCATTTTGCAATAGAACCTGTTGAAGGGAAAAAGGTCAGGCTCAGCTGGCAGCCGGTGGATGATCCACTGGAGTCAACGGCCAGCCCCTCCTCCTATAAAGTCTATCAGCGCAGGGGCGAC
>JAKAXP010000279.1 GCA_021816545.1 Bacteroidota bacterium | reverse complement strand
TGGCGCTCAGTGTTGACCCTCCTGAGAAGGGCCTGATGAACCGTAAGCCCCGCAGCACCATGAAGGGGTTCATGACAAGGGGCATGATATGGCGGGTGATGTACCAGGGACTTATGATTGGATGCATTCCTCTGGTTTCATATATAATGGGGCTGCATGACGGGGGAGAGGAACTAGGACGGACAATGGCATTTGCAACTCTTATGTTTGCACAGCTTGTTCATGTCCGAAACCTGCACTCCAATGAGAAATCATCCTTCCTTTTCAATCCTCTCAACAACAAAACCCTGATAGGGGCCATTCTTGTCTCAGCACTGATCGGACTGATAGTGCTGCTAGTTCCTCCGGTACGCGAGGCATTCAGCCTTGCCGTCATGGACGGTGAGCACTGGATCATTGTGATACTCATGGCCCTTGCCCCTGTGCCGGTTGTGGAACTATTCAAGCTGTTGAAGATTAACGGTGTACAGGGCGATAAGGATTAATTTATCGTTGAGAAATCCCGTAGATGAGGTTCAAAATACAGAGATTACAATCACCAGTGCCGGAAGGATCCGAGTCAAAGATATTCGGGTTTGACAGAAACATACTTTTTACCGGACTGACCAGCTTCCTGACGGATACATCGGTCAAGATGATCTATTCGGTAATGCCCATGTTCCTGATGTCAATAGGTGCGTCAAAGGCAAGCCTGGGACTGATTGAAGGTGTTGCCGAAAGTACTGCCTCACTCATAAAGGCGCTTTCAGGATTCTGGAGTGACAGGATCGGCAGGAACAAGCCTTTTATGCTTGCGGGCTATGCCATCTCTGCACTCATTCTTCCATTTTATGCCTTTGTGATCTCACCAATGCAGGTCCTTGTTCTCAGGTTTGCGGAGAGGTTCGGCAAGGGTATCCGGACGGCACCACGTGACAGCCTCATTGCAGCATCTGTCACCAACAATGAGACCGGAAAGGGTTTCGGCTTCCAGAAGGCCATGGACAACAGCGGCGCAATTGCAGGCCCATTGCTCGCATTTGCAATGCTGAGCTTTTTCCCGGGGAACTACAGGCTGATATTCATACTTGCCGGAATTCCGGCCATTGCTGGAATTTTTGTGATAATATTCGGAATAAGAGAGGCGAGGAAGAGAAAGGCGGATCTTATTTCGAAATTCCGCTTCAGGGATTTCTCAAAGAGGTACTGGTTCTTTCTGGCTATCATATTCATATTTACCCTTGGCAACTCAACTGATGCGCTTTTGCTTGTAAAGGCTAATGAGGCAGGAATAAAAATCGCCCTCATCCCCCTGGTTTATCTTGTGACCAATGTTGTCTCGGTTGTTGCTGCGATACCGGCAGGATCGCTCTCTGACAGAATCGGGAAGGAGAGGCTGCTGATAGCCGGGTTCCTTATATACGCGGTTGTATATCTCCTTTTCGGGATGAATGTGGGTGACGGAGCTATAATCCTGCTCTTCGCCCTTTACGGATTATACTCTGCAGCAACTGACGGAATACAAAAGGCATTTGTGGCCGATATGACCGATGCCAATAAAAAAGGGACGGCACTGGGCATTTACAATGCGTTGCTTGGTATAACCCTTCTTCCTGCAAGCATTATTGCCGGTGTTCTCTATGACAGGGTCAACTCAAGTGTTCCATTCTTTTTCGGTTCGTCAATGGCTGCCATCGCCTTTGTGCTTATGATCATTTTTCTGGTCAGCGGTAACCGCCGGAAAAAGAATTGACCAGGAAGGTCATTCATCAAAACACTGTGCAGCGTGTCTGATTTTTAGACGTCTTTAACCTGTTCCCAAAGGTTAAAGTTATGATCCGCAATTTTTTCCTTGTTACTCTGCGAAACATCTCCCGGCAGAAAGCATTTACATTTATCAACATTACAGGCCTGGCCATAGGCCTTGCAGTATCATTGCTCATTCTTCTCTGGGTGCAGGATGAACTGAGCTATGACAGGTTTCATGAAAAGGGGGAACAGATATACCGTGTTGAAGAGGACCAGTTTTATTCAGGTGAAAGGTATCATGTAACAGTCACTCCTCATCCAAGCGGCCCGGTGTGGCAGGAAAAGGTTCCCGAAATTAAGGAACAGGCCCGGTTAAACAGGTTACCGCGTGTACTCTTCCGAAGGTATGATAACGTGTTTTTTGAGTCTGCAATAGTTGCCTCTGATTCAGGGCTTTTCAAAATGTTCAGTTTCCCCCTGATTCTGGGAGATCCGGAAAATCTCCTTGACTCACCGCATTCAATTGTACTCACGAAAAAACTTGCAGACAAGTATTTTGGCGATGAAAATCCTATAGGAAAGACTATTACTGTGGAGAACAGGTACCAGTTCATGGTCACCGGGGTTATGAAGGATATACCTGAGAACTCGATTTTTACATTTGAAGGGATTATACCTTATTCTTTCATGCATGAGATCGGGGCAGTGAGCGATTCCTGGGGGAATAACTCCATCTTCACCTTTGTCGAACTTCAAAATGGAGCAAACATTCAAGAAGTCAATAAAAAACTGACTGATGTTGTACTTGAATATAATCCGGAAACCCTTACCAAATTCATGGTTTTCCCCTTCCTTGATATACATCTTCATGCCCAGTTCGGGTTCCGGGAGACACGCGGACCGGTAATAACCGTCTGGATATTCTCCCTGATAGCAGTGTTCATACTTCTGATCGCCTGTATAAATTTCATTAATCTTTCTACCGCAAAAGCTTCATCAAGGGCAAGGGAGACAGGAATAAGGAAAGTTCTGGGAGCCGACCGGAAGACAATGATATTCCACTTCATGTCAGAATCGCTCATAATGGTTGCGTTCTCAATGGTTCTTTCGCTGATAATAGTTGGTCTGGCACTTGCGCTGTTCAATAATGTTTCAGGCAAGGAGTTCACGCTTTCAGACCTGTGGGACGGGAAATTCATAATCAGCTTCCTGGTAACAGGAATTGTTGCCGGACTCGTTTCTGGGCTTTATCCTGCCTTTTACCTTTCTTCCGCAAAGCCGATTACCACGATAAAGGGAGAAACTATGTCAGGAAAGGGGAATGGTTCCCTCAGAAAAGCCCTGGTTGTTTTGCAGTTTACCCTTTCCGTGGTTATAGCCATATCCGCAATCTTTCTGTATATGCAGCTAAAGTTCATGCAGAGTAAGGATCTCGGGTACGACAGGGAGAACCTGATTGCGATTCCGATGTCCGAGGAGATGAATGGGAAGTATTACTCACTCAAGGAGGAACTGTTAAAGGAGACCTACATAGCCGGGGTTACGGCAGGATTGCATAATCCGGTCAATATGGGCAGCAATTCAGGCGGTGCAAGATGGGATGGCATGGATCCCGAGAGACATGTCCTGATTGGCACCAATGCCGTGGACTATGACTAC
>JAKAXP010000278.1 GCA_021816545.1 Bacteroidota bacterium | reverse complement strand
CGTAACGGCCGGGATCCGGGGAACCCTATATAAAAGCTTCGGCCCCCGGCGCGAGTTCATCTATGCCGATGGAATGCCAAGAAGAATCGAAAACATCACAGACACTGTGACAATCGGGGCAAAGGATACAGAAAGTTCTTACCCGGGACTCGACTTCAGGTTTTCATCACGCTTCATGCTCTCCGGCAGCGCTTCTGTCAAGATAGGAGCCCAGAGAGCCTTCCAGTACCTCCACATGATTTCAAACACCACATCAATGTCACCGGTTGATATATGGAAGCTGAGCGACACCTACATAAGGCCCCAGAGAGGCGACCAGGTATCGGCCGGGTTCTACCTGAACATTGACCGCAGGGCCCTGGAAACATCCGTGGAAGGCTACTATAAATGGCTCACAAATACACTTGACTATAAGGGAGGGGCAGAACTGCTGATGAACCCTGCACTCGAGACTGACATCATCAACGGAGACGGAAAGGCTTACGGTGTGGAGCTGATGGTTAAGAAACAGTCTGGCAGCGTCACCGGCTGGGTTAGTTATACCTTTTCAAGGGTATTCCTGAAGGTTGACGGACAGTATGAGGAGGAGAAAGTCAACAGGGGCAACTGGTTCCCTGCCAACTACGACAAACCACATGACCTGAAGCTGGTTGTAAATGCGAAAGCATCGAGACGGCTGAACTTCACTTCCAACTTCGTATACAGTTCCGGCAGGCCCATAACATACCCAGTTGCTTTTTATAACTTCTACAACTCGGCGCATGTATATTACTCCAACAGGAATGATTACCGTATTCCGTATTACATGAGGCTTGACCTGGCTGCAACGGTGAATGGTAATCTCCAGGCCAGGAAGCTGAACCATTCTTCTTTTACTGCAACTGTATACAACGTACTGGGGAGAAAGAATCCCTACTCAATTTTCTTCAAGAATGAGAACGGAATGGTCAAAGGTTACCGCATGACAATCTTTGCCCGCCCGATTTTCATGCTTACTTACAATTTCAGGCTCTTCGGCAATGCCGAGGGAGATTTTTAGGTAAATCGTAGGTCACGGGTCAGGAAGACCAGCAGCTGGTAAACTATTATTGTGTCAACTGATAATTGGAACCCGGTATGTCAAGGAAGGTCAGGCGGATTCAGCCTGCCTGCTCCTTATTCCTTCCTCCTGTCAGCCTCAGTATCAGGTGAACGGCAAAGTAGATGACGATTATTACGACAAATATTGCCGCCATCCCCTGGCCCATAAGCTCAATTGATTTTATCAGGTCACTGTTCATCATACACCTCTCTTATAAAAGTCCCGGCACAAGCCCTATTATTACACCTCCGGCGATAACACTTGCTATCTGGCCCGAAACGTTTGCTCCGGCAGCATGCATGAGCAGATGGTTCTGGGGATCAGCCTCAAGGCCCAGTTTCTGGATGACCCTTGAAGACATGGGAAACGCAGATATACCGGCAGCGCCCACCATCGGATTGATCTTTTCCTTCAGGAACAGGTTCAGCAGCTTGGCGAAAGAAGCCCCGGCAATCGTATCAAAGATGAACGCCAGCAGTCCAAGCCCCATAATCTTAACCGTGGGAAGCGAAACGAACTTCTCAGCCTGCATACTTGCAGCGATGGTTATTCCCAGCAGGAGGGTTATCAGGTTAACCAGTTCCTTCTGTGCGCTGTCAGACAATGAATTCAGCACACCGCATTCCCTTATCAGGTTGCCGAACATCAGGAAGCCCACAAGGGCAATTGAAGCCGGGGCAACCAAACCAGCAATGATAGTTACCGATATCGGGAAAATAATCCTGGTGAGCCTGGATACGCTCTTGGGATTATATGCCATTTTGATTTTCCTCTCCTTTTCAGTTGTGCACAACTTGATTGCGAAGGGTTGAACGATAGGCACCAGGGCCATATAGGAGTAGGCAGCTATCGCTATAGGGCCTATATAACTGCTCTTCAGCACCTGGGAAACAAGAATTGAGGTGGGACCATCTGCAGCTCCTATTATACCTATGGCTGCCGCATCCCTGAGGTCAAAGCCGAGAAGCACCGACGCGATGACCGTAGCGAAAATACCGAACTGAGCAGCGGCACCAAAAAGAAGAAGTCTCGGATTTGAAAGCAGCGGCCCGAAGTCAATCATGGCTCCAATACCAATGAACAGGAGCAACGGCATTGCTTCTGATGCTTCAATTCCAACTTTGAATAACCAGTCGACAATACCTGTCACCTCCCCTATTCCGGGAAGGGTCTGATTAAGCACTCCCGAAAGCGGGAGGTTGACCAGAATGGCTCCGAATCCCATAGGGAGAAGCAGGGCCGGTTCCAGTTTTTTTGCAATTCCGAGATAGATCAGCAGGGCTCCTATCACCCACATTACGGCCTGCTGCCATGTGATCTGGATGAGACCTTCAAATAGAAATTCCATTTTCGATTTTATATTTGGTTACGGCCTGAAAAAGGCCTTTTCTGTTTTACCTGACTGCCGGTTCCCAGTCAACCAGCGGTGAGCGGTAGAAATTTATGCCAAGATATTCCATACGCTTTCCGTGTGCGGCCAGGCGAACCCTGTATTCATCCCATAAACGCATTTCAGAGGGAGTCCATCCTATTTCCGCATAACCGGGAAGCCGCGGGAAAATAAGGTATTCCGCTTCATTCATTTCAGAGACAGTCTCAGTCCACAGCGGAGCCTCAACTCCAATTATGTTTTCTTTCTTAATCTCCGGTTCAATGGTTGCGGGGTCCCAATTATAGGCATCATCAACCTCTATATATCCAGCCCAGTTCAGTCCGGAAACAGTTGTTGAGTCATACTTCATATCAGTGTAGGCATACTTGCTCGGTGACATGAGGACCTTTGCGCCCTGGCTGATCCCTTTTACCGCATTGGCTGCCCGTGCCCAGTATTGTACAACAGTGTTGGGCTTAAGGGTGGCATTTGCAATCTCATCCCATCCGATTACTTTTTTCCCGTGAGACAATACGATATCCTGGACCCTGTTGATGAAATATACGTAATCATCAATTTTCGTCACATGTGACTCATCGCCGCCAATATGGAAATACTGACCCGGGGTGAGGGCAGCGATCTCACGAACCACATCATCAACAAATTTATATGTGGTCTCTGAACGGGTATCAAGTGTGCTGAATCCAACCTGGATACCTGTATACAGTTCGGTTGCCTTGCCTCCGATGTTAAGCTCGGGGTATGATGAAAGTGCTGCATTGGTATGCCCCGGCATGTCAATCTCGGGAATTACTGTTATGTATCTTTCAGAGGCATACTTTACGATATCAGAATATTCTTCCTGTGTAAAGAAGCCGCCCTCACCACCGCCGACTTCCGTCTTCCCGCCGTGTGCGGTAAGATTGGGCCATGACTTGATCAGAT
>JAKAXP010000277.1 GCA_021816545.1 Bacteroidota bacterium | reverse complement strand
ATCTGGACAAAACAACTGGCAATCAATAATGAGGTGACCTCGGCAGACATTGTCAGGGATGATGATGCCATTACTTTATGGCCCAATCCGTCGCAGGGAACCTTTACCGTCAGAAACATTCCCGGCAATATAAGCCGCATTGAAGTCAGCGACCTTCGCGGAAGCTTCGTTCTTCACAGGGAACCGGTCAGTGGAGAAAAGGAACTCACTCTAAGCACTGCCCTGAACCCGGGCATCTACCTGGTCACATTGTACGGAGACAATTACACAGTAACAAGGAAACTGATAATCAAATAATAACAGGATATGAAAAAGAGACATTTAATGCCTGGACCGTTAATGACGGCACCGATCATCGCAGCAGTGTTCATGGCAGCCCTTTTATTCCAGGCATGTTCCGCAGTCCCGTACGAAAGGACTGACGATGGAATGATGGTCAGGCTGAATGGCAAGTCAGACTACCCCGGCCAGGTTGTTAAGCTTGTTGTAATCAATGACCGGATCATAAGGGTATCGGCAATTCCTTCCGGTGAATTTCCCGAAACGGAAAGTCTCATGGCAGTAGCACAGCCGGAAGGCAAAACTGAGTTCACAATAGAAAAAAGTGAGGGGCACGTAACTCTGAGCACCAATTCGCTGAGCGCTGAAGTATCTCTGAAAACGGGAGAAGTTGCCTTTACTGACAATGACGGAACCCTCTTCCTCTCAGAACAGGAAGGCGGCGGCAGGAACTTCATGCCGGTCATGGCAATCGGGGAGACAGGCTACACGGTCAGGCAGCAGTTTGAGTCGCACCCTGATGAGGCGATTTATGGTCTTGGAGCCAACCAGACGTCGTTCATGAACCTTAAGGGAAAGGATGCAGACCTGTTCCAGTACAATACCCTTGCTGTTATCCCCTTTATTGTTTCAAACCGGAACTACGGCATCCTGTGGGACAATAACTCCAGGACCAAGTACGGCGATATCCGCGACTGGAGCGAACTCTCATCCCTGAAGCTCTATGGCAGCCAGGGGATGGAAGGGGGCCTCACGGCTACCTATGCTGACCGGAAGACGGGAAAGAAGGTTTTCAGCGTCAGGAGTGAGAAGGATATAAGCTATCAGTTTATTCCTGACCTGGTCAGATTTCCCGAAGGTTTTAACCTGGGTGAAGGCAAGGTTACATGGGAGGGAGCATTTGAAGCAGATACCACCGGTGTCTTCAAGTTCATGTTCAACTCGGCAGGTTATGCAAAGCTATGGATTGACGGCACTCTGATCTTTGACCGCTGGCGTCAGTGCTGGAATGCCTCTACAAATTACTTCACCCTTGATATCGAGCAGGGCCGACGTTACCCGCTCAGGATAGAATGGATTCCTGACGGGGGTGAATCATACATCGCTCTCAGGTATCTGACCCCTCTTGACACAGAGGAGCAGCAACGCATCTCATTCTGGAGTGAGGTGGCAGACCAGGTAGATTACTATTTCATCAGTGGCGAAAGCATGGATGATGTGATCAGCGGCTACCGCACCGTTACCGGGAAGGCTCCCGTGATGCCGAAATGGGCCATGGGATTCTGGCAGAGCCGCCAGCGTTACACGAACCAGGAGGAAATGCTGAATGTTGTCAGGGAGTACAGGAAGAGGAATATACCGTTTGACAATATTGTCCTTGACTGGCAGTACTGGCCGATAGACAAATGGGGCGATCACCAGTTTGACTCCATACGATTCCCGGATCCGGACGGCATGATTAAAACACTTCATGATGATCTCAATGCAAGAATCATGATCTCTGTGTGGCCAAAATACTACGTCGGCACCAGGAATTATGATATCATGAACAGCAAGGGATGGCTATACAAGCGAAACATTGAAAAGGAACGCAAGGACTGGATTGGTTATCTTTCAACATTCTATGATGCCTTCAATGCAGATGCCCGTGCAGCCTTCTGGGATCAGATCAACAACGCTCTTTACAGCAAGGGGATAGATGCCTGGTGGCTCGATGCAACTGAACCGGACATCACCTCAAACCTGCCTATGGATGAGCGAAAGGCAATGATGAATCCTACTGCCCTCGGGTCAGCTGACAGGTACTTCAATGCCTACTCGCTGGTTCAGGCAAAGGGAGTCTTTGAGGGCCAGCAGGCCACTGACCCCGGAAACAGGGTGTTCATTCTCACCCGCTCGGCCTTTGCTGGCCTGCAGCGTTACTCTGCCGCCAACTGGAGCGGTGACATCGCCGCAAGATGGCATGATATGGCAGCTCAGATACCATGCGGACTCAACTTTTCAATGTCGGGGATTCCCTGGTGGACAATGGATATCGGCGGTTTCTCGGTTGAGAGCCGTTATTTTAATCCCACACCGGCTGACCTGGATGAATGGCGTGAGCTGATGACCCGCTGGCACCAGTTCGGGGCATTTGTCCCACTTTTCCGGTCTCACGGCGAGTTCCCCTACAGGGAGATTTACAACACCTCTCCTGAAAACCATACTGCCTATAAGACAATGGTTTATTACAACCAGCTGAGATACAGGCTCATGCCTTATATTTACTCTCTTGCCGGGCATGCATGGCTCAATGACTACACAATCATGAGAGGACTTACAATGGATTTCAGCCTCGATGCAGAAGTGTTTGATATTGCAGACCAATACATGTTCGGACCGGCACTGATGGTCAGTCCTGTTACTGAGTACAGGGCACGTTCACGCGAGGTATACCTGCCATCGGCATATGGCTGGTATGACATGCGTACCGGAAAACATTTCGCCGGAGGTGCGGTTGTTGAAGCCGATGCTCCCTATGAGTGGATGCCACTCTTTGTTAAGGAGGGATCAGTCATCCCCACAGGACCTGAAATCAGGTACACGGGTGAGAAGGCAGCAGATCCGCTGACCATCTGGGTTTATACCGGTGCTGACGGCAGTTTCACTCTCTACGAGGATGAAGGCGATAACTACAATTACAAGGATGGTGCCTATACCCTCATCCCGTTCATCTGGAGTGAAGCTGACCGGACGCTTACAATAGGAGCGAGGAGCGGAGAATTCCAGGGAATGCTTCGCGAGCGCACCGTCAATGTAATTGCGGTGTCAAAGGAGAAGCCTGTTGCACTTGATTTTGGAAGGGTCCCTGACAAATCAGTAACTTATACAGGTGAAGAGCTAAAGGTTCAGTTGTAGAAGTCATTTGATATTTTGTCATAAAGCATTGATTATGAAAAGATTTATCCTTATCCAGGTGGTAATTCTTCTCTGTGTGTGGAGTTCTTTGGCACAGAGCATCGTACCGGCGGAGTGGAAGTTCCTGACAGGCGACAAGTCTGAGTACATAGACTCGGCAAAAAACGAATACTGGTGGCATGACATCTCTCCCCTCACCGTATGGGAAAAACAGGGCTTCCCTGG
>JAKAXP010000276.1 GCA_021816545.1 Bacteroidota bacterium | reverse complement strand
GTGTCGATTCCCATAAGCCTGCCCTGCTGTATCAGTGCTATGCGGTCACACCGAAGCGCCTCATCCATGTAGGGGGTGGATACAATAATTGTAATTCCTTCTTTTTTAAGACTTTCAAGCATCTCCCAGAACTCAGTGCGCGAGACAGCGTCGACACCTGTTGTTGGCTCGTCAAGGATGAGGATCCGCGGTTTGTGGATCAGCGCACATGAGAGGGCAAGCTTCTGCTTCATCCCCCCCGAGAGACGACCGGCACGCCGTTTCCTGAACGGCTCTATCTGTTTGTAGATCGGCTCGATGAGGCGGTAATTCTCCTTAATTGTTGTGCCGAATATTGTGGCGTAAAACTGCAGGTTCTCCTTCACGGTGAGATCCTGGTAGAGGCTGAAACGACCGGGCATGTATCCTATGTGATTGCGCAACTCCCGGAAGTCGCTGACCACATTGAGCCCGAACAGGGTCATCCTGCCGCCTGAGGGTATTATCAGCGTGGCCGCGATCCGGAAGAGGGTGGTCTTGCCGGCGCCGTCGGGACCGATGAACCCGAAGAGTTCGCCGTCGTTCACCGAGAACGATATGTCATCCACGGCAGTGACCTTTCCGTACCTGTGGGTTATGCTGTTTGCCTCGATGGCCTTCATGTCTCGTTATAAGGATGGTGTTCCTGGCAGTATTTCAATTGGAGATAGCCTCGCCTGACTTCATTTTAATTAAATATTGCCTCGCCCGGCATACCAGACTTTATTGAACCGTCGTTTGGCACCTCTATAGTCACGGCGTATACAAGCGTCACCCGCTCTTCCTTTGTCTGAATTATCTTGGGGGTGAACTCTGCCTTTTCGGCGATATGTGTGATTGTACCGGTGAAATTTGTAAACTCCTTTTCGCCGCGGTCAATTCTTACCGTGCAGGTTGAACCCGTTTTCACTCCGGCCAGTTGTGCGCCGCTGATCCAGACCTTAAGTTTCATTGTTTTCATGTCAGCGAGCTTCACCAGCGGTTTGCCGGCTGCTGTAAGTTCATATGCCGAGGCATATTTTTCTATGACAGTGGCATCATATGGTGAGCGGATGGTGCTGCGGGCTATCTGCTCATTCAGGACCGCCCGTTTGGCAGCCACGCCCTGCTGCTCGGCTGCCACAGAGCGGCGCTGCACGTTGTTGGTTTCGGACTGCCGCAGGAGGATTTCCATCTGCCCGGTCAGGTCGTCAAGCTGTTTCTGTGTGGCGGCGCCGTCAGCGAGCATGCGGCGCGTACGCTCAACGTTAACGGAGAGGTTATCCATCTGCTGGTGTATGACGGCGTCCTGCGCCGCAATGCCTGCCAGGCGCGCCTGCGTCTGCGCCGTCACCGCATCAAGCTCAGCACGCTGCAGCACCAGCATCGTGGTGTCGGTGACGGCGATGACGGCGCCGCCCGCCACCGGCATCCCTTCCGTCGCATCCATACTGATGATTCTGCCGGATGTCTCGGCCGAGATGATGACCTCATCGGCCTCAAAGGTGCCCCATGCATCGGCATCACTCTCACCGCGGCCGCAGCCGGCGGCGGCCAGGAGCAGAACTACTGGTATTATCAACTGTTTCATGTTACTCTTGTGTTTTGTATCCTGTGATATATAGATATTCCGTTTCCGCACGGGCAATGCTTATCTTCCTGGCCGCCGCGGCAATGACAGCCTGCTTCTCGGCATTCAGCTCCGTCATATACTGCGAGGCAGTGATTGTCCCGTTCCGGAGCTGCGAGGCTGCGGCCGCCGCAATACTTCCACGCAGCGCAATCAGCTCCTCATCACGCTCGGCGGCATCACGCAACGATTCAATCTCAGCCATCTTAAGGGTCAGAAGACGCTGCAGCCCCTGCTCTGTCGCACTCTTCCTGATGTCAAGCAGATGCTGCTGAAGGGTAAGTGACCTGCGGTCATTGCTGTTTTTATTCCAGTCCCATATGTTCCATTTGATCCCAGCCCCGACGGAATAATAAACGTCTGCCTTATCGGAGAGGAAGTTATTCCCGGGGGGATTGCCGTAACCTGCCTGTGCAAATCCGAAGAGCTTCGGCATGCGCTGGCTCTTCAGCAGGTCCTTTGAAAGCTCCAGCTGCCGGCTGCGGGTGTCAAAGATCCGCAGATCTGGATTGTCAATTGCTTCATTACCTGTAACGAGGTTTTCTGGGAGAACCAGCCAGGCAAATTTCAGGTCTGTCAGACCGGTGATCTGCTCCAGCGCCCTGGCCAGCGCATCGTGCCGTCGCCCCAGCTCTGCGGCCGACTGTTCCGCCCTGATCTTCTCTGCCCTCAGTACATCGAGGGTGACCGGCGCCACGACACCGTTTTCAACACCTGACAGCACCTCCCTGATCCGGGCGTCAAGCTCCGATATCAGCACGGATATCACATCAGCCTGGCTGCGAACCAGCAGAATGGAGAAGAAGTAGTTGTTTACCTGTTCACGAAGCCGGTAGAGGTCAGCATCATTCTGCTGCATATTAAGCTCGCTCACAATTCTTTCAACCTCACGGGCGCTCCGGGTTACCCCGCCATCCCATATCACCTGATTCACATCCAGAGTTGCCCTGTACTGCTCATGCGGTATTGTGGGCAGCGACCCCGGCGGCAGCGGCACAGACCCAAGCAGCTCAGACATGTCTACCACATCGGACTGGTAATTGAATGTGCCTCCCAGATCCAGGGTGGGGAACCATGAAGCCTCCAGGTTACGGTCACGCAGAAGTGTCATACCGGTGTATATGTCCCTCTCACCTGCAAGTGGTGAGACAGCGGCAGCTGAATCATAACACTGCCACAGGGTTACGCTTTTCTGCGGCCTGGTCACATTTGCAATTGCCAGTATCATTAAAACAGCTATCGCTCTTTTCATTTCTTGTGATGTTTTAATGCAGCCATAATGAAATCTGAGGCAAAGCTCTTTCTTTCACGCATGTAGGCGTTGAATTTCTTTGTGTCCCCAAGGTCAGGCATCATTATCTTAATCATGTCACGTGCAGCAAACGGAAATATTGAAAATGAGACCACTGTCACCATAAGCTGAGGCATGTCATTTTTCTTTATGCCATAACCCTTGAGCTCCTTTGCATGTTTTGTATAGATCATATCACGAAGCTGCTCATAATTTATCATTCCCTTCAGTCCCTCCGAAAGCTCCGGATTTTTCGAGAGTTCATTCAGGAGAAAGATCGGCAGTTTCGGGTTTTTAATCATGAACTCAATGTGTTCATCAAGGAATCTTTTCAGTTTCTCCTTGAATGAGATCTCCCCGGCAAAAATTGAGAAGATTTTCTCAAACATCTTCTTAATAAGTACCTGGAATACTGCCATGAAAAGCTGTTCCTTGGTGCTGAAGTAATAGTGTAGCAGGGCTTTGTTATACCTGCCCTGTCAGCTAT
>JAKAXP010000275.1 GCA_021816545.1 Bacteroidota bacterium | reverse complement strand
TCCGATCGCGGCTGTTGACATCGGCAGTGGTGTCAAGCGACTTGGCTCGCTGGCAGTGTACGCAGTAAGATGCACAACTCGTGTTCTCCGCAACAAAGAGCGCAACCCTGTTCGGATAGCGCTGGTAGGCGGCACCGTAGCTGCGTGATCCTTCACTCATTGCACCCTCAACACCGGCGTCGGGGAACATCAGGTTGGCAGGCGTGGGCACACTCTGCCAGAAGATGGGATCGAGCCGCTTCTGTGACACCTCGCCGAAAAAGACCGGGCTGAACGGGTTTTCCTGCATCAGCGAGGCATAGTAGGGCGTTATTCTCAGCGGCTCCTTGCCCTCCTGCCGCAATGTTTCAATGGTTCTTCGTATCTCTGATTCCTGGTGGTCACTCAGCCTGATCACCTTCTTCAGCTGGTCTACAGACCTGATTGAGTTCTTTCTCTGCCATGCAGCGTCATGCCACTGCTCAGGCGTTACATCTTTCCATAATTCAATAGTGTTGTACTTCCGGGGACGGTAAAAATAATCCTCGTGAAAAGTCATCAGCACCTCCTTTTTAATTGTTAATACCAGTTATTCCACACCTGGATTAACAAATATAGGATTTTCATTTTCCCATGAAAGAATTATGAGAAAAACTTCACCCTCCGGGCTGCCGGGGAAAGCCGGCTACTGGATATTATTGTTCAGACTGACAGATGATTAAATCAGTGTCATGTGTTGTTGGCGCCGCGGCGCGAAGGTCACGCTTTTTCACCCTCGAGCCTGTTCTCCAGCTCCCTGAACTCATCCCACCTGCCCTCATGGAGCAGCAGTGCCTGGTGAGGCCAGTTCTCCGGATTGTGTACCCGGAAGCGCTCACCGCCGTCCTTGTCGAGAATCTCCCTCAGGTATGTAACCGGAGTATCAGCCAGAGCCTTCCATGTTGTTATTCCCCTGGCGATAAGCAGTTTTGCGATCTTCGGCCCTATGCCCACAACAACTTCGAGATCATCTGGTTTGAACTCCCCTGACGGTACAGTATGAGCTTCGTGCCCCATGGCTGCCAGCGGGGATTCTTTTATGCTGGTGTCTGACTTCGCCTGATTTGCTTCAGTCATCTCCTCTTTCAGGGCTGCAGCCTCCTTATCCAGCCTGTCTATTGTCAGCTTCAGGCTGGCGATTTCGTCATCCAGGATCCTGTTCTGGTTCCTGAGTGACATCCTTTCTTGCTCTATCTCACTGATTTTAAGGTTTAGGTCCTTCTTCTCCTCCTCCAGTTTTCGTATTCTTGCATTCAGCCCTTCTATTTCTTCGTCCTTCAGGGCTATCAGTTTTTTGCAGCGTCCTCTTTCAAGGAGCCAGCCGATCAGAAAACCAAGAAGTGCCGCAATGAGCAGCACAATGACGATGAACAGCAAATCTGCCGTAAAACGTTCTGCCATGATTTTTAGATTCTTACTTTTATTTCACATCTTCTGTTTGCGGCTCTCCCTTCGGGCGTGCTATTTGACGCTGCAGGTTCTGATGATCCTTTCGATGATGTCACTATCTGCTCCGCATTTATCCCTGCATTTACCAGGAAAGTTTTAACGAATTCGGCTCTTTTGAGCCCAAGCTCCAAGTTGAACGGTTCAGGACCTGTGATGTCGGCATGACCCGTCAGCTCAACTTTTGCGGCCGGGGTATTGCCGAATACCAGTTTAAGCTTCTCCAGGTACTCACTGCTTATGCCGCCCATTTCACCGGTGGCAGATGAGGAGGCGAAGAATCCTTTCTGAACACCTGACTCTCCGAGGAATTTTTTTGCCTCTTCAACTGAGGCAAGGAGGAGCTGTTCAGGCGTTGGGGCCAATGTATCAGCGGTAACCTGGATCTCAGCGGAGGATGCGGCTGCCTCCTTGCAGTCGCACCTTATCTTGCATACATACCAGTATGATGCACCGGCGATCCAGAGTACCAGTAAAAGAGACAGAAAAAAAACAGGCTGTTTCATGATGGTACCAGTTTATTACGGTGATTACCCCTGCCGGTTGGTGACATTCCCGCTCCCAGGCAAGAAGGCATTGGAGAGGTCCTGAACCTGGGCAGAAATATTGCCGTAATTACAGTTGCTTTTTAAAAGTCATTATTAAAATAGCTACAAAGAACCGATCAGATTACCATAAAGTTAAGCCAACATTAAATAAGAAAAAAATTTATTTTCTGTTTTGGATGAACGATTGCATTACCTCACGGTAACACTCCTGGCAAGACAGTAAAAACCTCAGACCTTCAGACCTAATACTCGATTTTCACCACAACCCCGTCCATGGCATTGCACAGGAGACTGCCATCCTTCAGGGGAACAATATTGTTGATCAGGCATGATGAGATGCGATGGCTCCACAACAGGCTCCCGTCCCTGCGTGAGGCAGCATGTATCGTCCCCTTGTCTGACGGGATGAAAATGACACCGTCCTTTTCGGTGATCACTGCCGGTGCAATATCATATCCTATGTTGAAGGTGGTCTTCCAGATTACCTCAGGCTCTTCGGCGGAAATGCTGACCCCGATAACTTCACCGTTCATCGTCTTTGCCAGCACCATCGAACTGTCAGCCGACAACCCCATCGACTCCCTGACAGTTGCACCGCCGAGGTCTGAATGCCATATCAGCCTGCCGGAGGAGGCATCAATGCAGGCCATCTTCCTGTCAGGAGCCACGATAAAAATCCTGTCCCTGACAGCCACCGGCACGCATGCTGCCGGCGAAAGCATCCTGTTTGAATAGCCGGTGTACCATACCCACCTGGTCTCGCCGGTCTCAGCATCTAGGGCATAGAGACGGTTGTCCCAGGTACCGAAGATCAGCATGCCCCTGTACAACAGCGGAATCGTCTCAACAAATCCCTCTATGCCGCCGTTGCTCCAGAGCAGTTTGCCGGTTCTGATGTCAAGTGCATCGCACCTGCCTGAGGAGCCTGCTATGTATACTCTACCGTCTCCGGTCACCGGCGAGGCCACAACCGGCTGCTGTGCATCGAAGCTCCAGATCAGCCTGCCACTGTGAAGATCCAGTGCTCTTACAATCCCGTCAGCAGAGACAGCAATCACCCGTTTTCCGTCAATGGCAGGTGTACTGTAGATTTTTGCTCCGGTTGAGAATACCCATTTCTCCTTTCCGTTCCTCAGTGAAAGAGCCCTGACATCACCGGCTGTGTTCGTTATGACGGCCAGGCCTCCTGCCGTGGCAGCCCCGGCACCTATGTCAGCCTTCTCCTGGCTGCGCCAGACCTCCCTGACGTTACTGAACCTTTCGTTCATCGAATAGTCAGGCCTTGGCCACCTGGTGGTGTCAGCGGAGAAGTCGTGCCTCATCAGCCGTACTGAAGTCCAGGCAGGCAAAGTGACCCGGCCGGCGGTGCCGGTTTCAGCCTGAACGCCTGAAGCTCCTGGCTGTCT
>JAKAXP010000274.1 GCA_021816545.1 Bacteroidota bacterium | reverse complement strand
CGATCTGTCGGTCTCACCCTGGTATGGTTTTTTGTTTTTCCCCGTGATGACGAAGGCCTTAAGCATCACAGTATCACCGGGCATGTAGCTTGGTTTACTGAAAAGCATGAAACCGTCAGACGGTCTGGGCTCAAAAAGCCTTTTAATTCCCCACCAGACTCTTCGCGGGGTGCTGAAACCGTAGCCCCTTATAGCCGAGCGCACTGCGTCATATGGGAGCATGACAACTGTTTTCACAGGGACCCAGACATACCTGACCGGGGTCCCGTAAGCAATTTTCCGCGTGGTTCTCCGAAGGGCAGAATTATCAAGTTTCCTTTCCAGGCTGAAAAGACCGGTAACGCCGTCATGGGTAACAGTAAGGATCCCCCGGCTGTTGGTCTTTGCAATCCTGTATGCCATTGTGGAAGGATCCCAGGGAATGGTCCGCATTCCTCTCCTTACAACCGCATCTTCAATTAACCGCCCGGTGGTATCACGCACCTGGATTACAAGATCAGTCTTGTTGTCTATAACGGCAAGGTGGACATTCGGAATGGAGGTATACTCCACTCTCACTTTGTCATAATCGACAAATGCCGTTATATAGTTGCCAGGCTTAAGTTTTCCCTTAAATACTGTTCCGGTAGGGAAGGAGTCGACCACCTCCCGGAAGAGGCTTTCATCCCTGCCGGTTGACTCCCTGCGGATGAGTGCCAGAGCCTGTTTTTCAGATATTGAGAAAATGTAAGTGTACGGACTGGTAGTACGGCTGTTTGCCAGGTTCTGAGATTCCGCACTGAACGAAATCAGCAGACCCAGCATGAGAATGAGTAACCTGGTCATGCAGTGACAGCTTTTATGGAAACAATCATAAAAGTAGCAAATTAACAAGATAAATTTCCCGGGGATGCCTGCAAATGTCTATTATCAGATACGGAAAAGTGAAATATCCTGATAAAGAAGTAACTTTGAATTTCATTCTGTCTGTGCCATTTCTTTTTAACAAAATACAGGACAAGGAAAGCCATGAAAAAGATCATTCTAACCGGCCTGGTACTGCTCGGCTCCGGTTATCTGTTCAGTCAGGCAGTGACTGATACCCTCAGAAAAGATGCACTCAATGTGTTTATGGAGGCATCAGACTATATCCGCAAAGAAATCCCCTATGTAAACTATGTTCGTGACATAAAGGATGCCGGGTTATACATAATATCGACATCACAAAGGACAGGCTCGGGGGGTGTGGAGTATTCCTATTTTTTCATCGGGCAGAACGAGAATGAAGGCATGCGTGACACTCTGGTATTTACATCCAGCCCTGACGAAACCTCCGAGATCATAAGGGAAAACGAGGTAAAAACATTGAAAATGGGTCTTGTCCGTTATGTGGCACGAACGCCATTATCAAAGTATCTGTCGATTGGTTTCAGTGAACCGCTTTCTGAAACTGTGACCTCTGACAAATGGAACAGCTGGGTTTTCAGGACCTCAGTCTCGGGTTATGCCTCAGGGGAGAAATCCTACAGGACTTCATACCTCAACGGAAGCTTTTCAGCCAACCGGGTAACCGAGAAGCTTAAGTCAAGCCTTTCTCTGAGGTACAGTTACTCGGCAGATAAATATGAGGTGGATGATGAACTGATTACAAGTGAATATAATTCCAGGTCACTCAGCGGACTCCTGGTTGGCAGCCTGACTGATCACTGGTCAGTGGGTGGTACTATATATGCCGGTGCATCAAAATACAATAACTCGGCTCTCTCAATGAATATTCAGCCGGGGATAGAATACAACGTGTTTCCCTACTCAGAATCAACCCGCCGGCAACTGAGGATTAATTACAAGGCAGGTTTCGGCTATGAGAAGTATATCGATACCACAGTTTACAACAAAATCAGGGAAAACCTCCTGTCACATTACCTTACAATCAACTATGAGATAATCCAGAAATGGGGATCAGCCGATTTGTCGCTCGGTTACAGCAATTACCTGCATGACTGGTCAAAAAACAATGTTTCTCTTCAGGCTTTCATTGAATTGAGAATAGCGAAGGGGCTTTCACTGAATTTCGGAGGTGGCGGATCAATTGTTCATGATCAGCTGGGTCTCGTAAAGGGAGGTGCCACCCAGCAGGAGGTCCTGCTCCGGCTGAGAGAGCTTGAGACGCAGTTTCAATACTTTACCAGCTTCGGGCTGACATACACCTTTGGATCAATTTACAATAATGTGGTTAATCCACGGTTTGGCAACTCGGGTGGCGGAGGAATGACCATCATAATGAACTGATCAGCCTCCGGTCCCTGCACTGAAGGCTGATCATCAGTCATGTTATCCTGTACTGGCACTGAAGCCTGAAAAGTTACCTTGTCATCCGGTCAAGGCACTGAAGACAGATTATCAATCATGTCATCCGGCCGTTTCTCAGGCCTTGTGTACAGGCTTCCCTGCTGCGTCGGCTCCAGCTTCCAGGAATACCTCCGAGATCGTCGGGTGGGCATGCATTGTGTGAGCCACATCCCAGACTGTGCTCTCAACAGCCATATAGGCCGAAGCTTCACTGATCAGGTCGGTGGCATTGTGCGAAATGATCTGCACACCCAGTACCTCGCCATATTTCGGTTCGGAAAGAATCCGGAGGATACCTTCGGGCTGACCCTCTGTGAGTGCCTTGCCGTTTGCTGACAGGGGGAACTCATTCACCTTGTATTCTGCACCCTCGGCTGTAAGTTGCTGCTCGGTCTTGCCTATCTGGGCAAGCTCAGGTTCTGTGTAAATTGTCAGCGGCACCCTTTCGGTTTCCATGGTCTCGGTGATGCCGAGGATATGGTTCACGGCAGCCAGTGCCTGCGCCGAAGCGGCATGCGCATAAATGCTTCTCCCGTTGACGTCACCAACTGCATAAACACCTTTGACACTGGTCATGAAATGCTCATCGGTGATATAGAAACTGTCACTCTTTTCGATTTTCAGTGATCCGGCCGGTTTGATACCCTTGCGGGGCATGCAGTTGACAATCCCTTCATACTCTTCCAGATTCAGGGAATCATATCCGGCTGTACCTTCCAGTGTTTTGATCTTCAGAGAGTCAAACCTCTTCGAAATATATGCATTCAGGTAATCATCGAGTGCCGGGAATACTTTATCCGAGGTCTTCAGAAGGGTTACGTCCCTGCCGATCAGGGCAAGCATCTGGGTAACCTCTGCGGCCACGGGACCTTCACCTACCACCAGCAGCTTCTGCGGAATCTCCTTCTGCGAGAACATGGTTTCGAGGTTTATTATCCGGCTCTCATCGCCCACTTTGAAGGGAAGGGGCCTTGGATATGAGCCTGTTGCAATGATTATGTTCTTCGCCTTAAGCATCCTGTTGTCAACTACCACAGTGTCAGCCGCCTCCACGGAGGCGGTGCCAATGATGGTCTCCACGCTGTTCTTCTTCAGCAGG
>JAKAXP010000273.1 GCA_021816545.1 Bacteroidota bacterium | reverse complement strand
GCTCTTTTGCGTTCATGATTCGGTTGTCTTGTTCATGCTCCCGCTCCGGTATCCCTCGGCGTCAATTGTGATATACCTGTATCCCAGTTCCTTCAGTGCCGAGGCAATCCTGGTCCTGGTTTCCTTTCGGGCGATCTGTTCAAAATGTTGATTCCATATTTCAAGGCGTACAATCTCCCCGTGTACCCTGACCCTGACGCCGGTAAATCCCTCATCCCTGACAATCTGTTCAGCCTTCTCAGCCCTTCGAAGTTCGGCAGCGCTGATCGTGGTGCCATGAGGAAAACGGGTGAGAAGGCAGGCATTTGCAGGCCTGTCGCTCACGGCAAGACCAGCCGCCCGTGACAGCGCCCTGATCTCTTCCTTCGTCAGCCTTGCCTCGGCAAGGGGGCTCCTTACACCTGCTTCTTCCAGGGCCTTCAGCCCGGGACGGTAATCAAGCAGGTCATCAGCATTGGTTCCGTCAAGGACAAATGCATACCCTTCCTCCTTCGACACGGCTTTGATCGACCTCATCACCTCCGTCTTGCAGAGATAGCACCGCTCCGGAGGATTTTCCCTGACCGCCTCCGGGATATCAAATTTCACCAGCCTGTGCGGCACCCCCCTTTCCCTGCAGAACAGGACAGCCTCATCAACTTCAGAAGAAAACATGTATGGTGTGCTTACAGTAACAGCCATCACCCTTAGCCCCGGTAAACCTGCCGCCACGCTTAAGAGAAATGTGCTGTCAGTGCCACCGGAGAGGGCGATTACAGCTGATCCGGTCCCGGAAAGAATGGATTTAAGCTTTTCAAGCTTACCTGCTGCGCTCATGACTTTTCCCTGATCTGTGCGTTTATCTCCTGTATAACCTCTTTCATTGGCAATCCCGTTGCGGCAGCGATGGCAGCACATCTGTCGGCCTCCGGTTTGACAGAGACCAGTTTGTGGTTATAATATGACTTTTTGATTGTCACCTTTCCGAACGGTGTATCTATCTCCTCAAACTCCCGGTGAAGCGTCTCCTTTAAGAATGATGAAATCCTCAGACCGATTGTTGTCGATTCTGTGAAGAGGATCTCCCTTATGGCATCAAGCTGTTCAGCCTCGCAGATCACACTCAGGGTGAAGGCCGGCCTTCCCTTTTTCATTATCACGGGTGTGAACCATACATCACCGGCACCTGCTGCGAAGAGCCTGCCAGAGATGTATTCAGTCATTTCCGGGTTCATGTCATCAACATTGCATTCAACCAGCTTTGCCTCATGACCTTTCTCAGGCTCACTGTCAGAAGTGGCCAGCCAGACCCTCAGAAGATTGGGCCGGGAGGGGTTGTTCTTATGGCCTATCCCATAACCGCTCTTCCGGATTACGAATTTCATCGATGGCGGCAACGGCTCTGCAATCGATGCGATGATTGCAGCACCTGTCGGCGTGGTTGCTTCAAAACCGACTCCGCCGGTATGGACATGAAACCCGCTTATTATCCGGGCTGTGGCAGGAGCAGGGACAGGCAGTAGTCCGTGCTGGCATTTAACCATCCCGCTGCCCAGTTCAATCTCTGACACATAGATCCTGTCAGCTCCGATCTCATTGAGACAGATGGCGGCCCCTACAATGTCAACAATTGAGTCTATGGCTCCCACCTCATGGAAATGAATCTCATCAACGGGCTTGTCATGTACTGCTGCCTCTGCCTCTGCTATTTTGCGGAATATCTTCATTGACAGTTCCTTCACTTCCGGGGTCAGCCCGCTTCCGGTGATAATCTTTTCTATATCGGCCAGGTTCCTGTTTTCATGGTGATGCTCATGTTCATGAGTGTGGAGATGTTCATGAGTGTGGCCGTGTTCATGACTGTGGCCATGTTCCTGACTATGGCTGTGTTCATGACTGTGATTAGGGTCCGGTCCGGCACCGTGATCATGGTCATGATCATGGTTGTCATCAGTGACCACGGTTACCTTCGTGCCGTAGATGCCGTGCCTCTGGTCACGGGTGATCTCAAGTCTCCACCCTCCTGTATTTAGCTTCTGCAAGCCGCTGATCAGTGTCTCATGGCTGACACCCAGGTCAAGCAAAGCGCCCAGGTTCATGTCACCGCTGATTCCTGAAAAGCAGTCGTAGTACAGTATCTTCATCCGTTTTTAGTTTTTTTAACAGAATCCGGCACCGCCGCATAGTCGCTGATGGCCGTATTCTCAGGGTGCTAATATAAGAATACGGAGGCGATATATTAAAAAAAATGTTTACTTTGCATCTTCTCATTTTTGGGGTAATATTATAGCAGAAGGGAATGAAAAGAAGAAATTTCTTGCGTAGTTCTCTTGGTGCCGGGCTGGCAGCAGGAGCATTCATGAGTTTTGGCAGGTATGAAAAAGCAATTGCAGGGCAACCACTTCCGGCAAGTGCCGATTATGACCTTATAGCAGTTATGGGCGGCGAGCCTGCCGCAATGTTCGATATGGGTATTCAGGCACTTGGAGGCATGGGCACCTTCGTCAGGAAAGGACAGAAGGTTCTTGTAAAACCCAATATCGGATGGGACGTGGTACCTGAAAAGGGAGGAAATACCCACCCGGCCCTTGTCAAGAGGATAATAGAGCACTGCTACAGGGCTGGAGCAAAGGAGGTATACGTCTTTGACAATACCTGCGACAACTGGATAAAATGCTACAAGAACTCAGGTATTGAGCAGGCAGTAAAGGATGCCGGCGCAAAGATTGTTCCCGGAAATTCCGAGAGCTATTACCAGGAGATTTCAATCCCGAACGGCAAGAAGCTTACAAAAACCAAGGTGCATGAGCTGGTTCTCAGCAGCGATGTCTTCATAAATGTTCCCGTTCTGAAACACCACAGTTCGGCAATGATGACCGGTGCTCTCAAGAATATGATGGGAGTGGTTTGGGACCGTGGTTACTGGCACCTGAACGACCTCAACCAGTGCATTGCAGATTATGCCCTTTATTCGAAGAAGCCTCAGCTTAATGTCCTCGATGCATATAACGTCATGATGCGGAACGGTCCCCGCGGTGTGTCGGTGGCTGACCTCTCCAACATGAAGTCGCTGATGCTCTCAACCGACTGGGTGGCAGTTGATGCAGCAGGAGCCAAAATGATGGGAAAGGAACCGTCATCAATTGAACATATAGCACTCGCGGCTGGTATGGGTATCGGCAAAATGGACCTGGCGACGATGAAAATACACAGGATGAAAATGTAGCTGTACATGAAGTCCTCAGCCCTGAAACATATCCGTACCGTTTTTGCCCTCCTGGTACTCCTTCTTTTTGCCTTTCTTTTCATTGATTTCAGGGGTATCCTGGGCGACAAGGCCTTCGGCCCCATTCTTTACCTTCAGTTTGTACCCTCATTCCTGAAGTTTGTAATCGCCAGCGTGGCTGCCTCCACAGGATTCATCGTTATCCTGATACTTACACTTCTTACCGGCCG
>JAKAXP010000272.1 GCA_021816545.1 Bacteroidota bacterium | reverse complement strand
TGATGATGCCGTGTGCAGGCAGGTATGCAAGCTTAATCATTGCAGGCAGTTCCTTCTCAAAACTCTCCAGCCTCTCTGCAAGTTTCGCTTCAAATGTGCCGAACGTCATTATGTTCCTGTGAATGATTGTATGACTTCCAGCCATGGCGGATATCATTGGGAGGACATGCTCCTGCATGATGTGCTTCATCTCCGACGGAACACCCGGCATAGATATGATTATCCTGCCATCCTTTTCAAACAGCATGCCCGGGGCGGTGCCTGCATGGTTGGGGAGAATCCTGCAGCTCTCAGGCACCAGCGCCTGTCTGCGGTTATTCTCGTTCATCTCAAGGTTGCGGCGCGTAATCCTTGCTGTCACTTCTTCAAGTACCTCCTGGTTCATTACCAGCACTGTGCCGAAATACTCTGCCAGCGTCTGCTTCGTGATATCATCACTTGTAGGCCCGAGTCCACCCGTCATCAGCACCAGCGGTACCCTTACCAGCGACTCGTCAAGAGCAGCAATGATCTCCTCCCTCCTGTCCGAAACAGATGTTATCCGGTTAACCCTTATCCCCCTCATGCTCAGCTGCATTCCCATCCAGGCGGAGTTGGTGTCAACAGTCTGCCCGATAAGCAGTTCGTCTCCAATGGTGATGATTTCTGCGATGTTCATATCTTGTCCAGTTCCATCGGTTAAGGTTGGCAAAATTATCAATATTTTCGATCACTTTTCCCGGAGGATAAAGATGATGAGCGAAATGGAAATAATAAAAGCAGTGACCGGATATGTCAGGGAGGCAATGAAGGCGCACGACAGCGGTCACGGGTGGCTTCATATCGAAAGAGTTGTGCGGCTGGCACTGCATATACATGATTGTGAACAGCAGGGTAACAGGTTTTGCATTGAACTGGGAGCCCTCATGCATGACGTGGGGGACCACAAGTTTGCTGCCCATGACGGGCCGGCCGAGATCCGGAGAGTACTTGGCGGCTTCAGCGTTGATGCCAAAATCATTGACGAGGTGGTCAGCATAAATGAAAAAATCTCCTTTTCAAAAGGGATCAGGAACCCGGCTGCCAGCATTGAACTGCAGATAGTTCAGGATGCCGACAGGCTTGATGCCATGGGGGCTATCGGTATCGCAAGGGCATTCAACTACGGCGGGTTCAAGGGAAATGAGATCTATGATCCCCGAGAGCGTCTCTCTGACCCACCCCTCCTTTCAGCATCCCGGGCACAGTCAGTCTCCACCGTTCACCATTTCTATGACAAACTGCTGCTGCTCAAGGACCTTATGAATACACCCACTGGAAAGAAACTGGCCGGTGAAAGACATGATTTCATGGTCAGGTATCTCGACCAGTTTTTCAGGGAATGGAACGGGGGAAACAACTGCTGAAAATCCGAAAGAATTTGTTATTAAATATTAATTTTACAGGATAATAACTAAAAACCGAAGAGATGTTCTATGTACTCCTGATTATCATTGCTGTTCTGGTACTAATGGCAATTAGCCTGTACAACAGGCTTGTACGCCTGAGGAATAACAGGGAAAACGCATTTGCTGACATTGATGTCCAGCTCAAGCAGAGACTTGACCTTATCCCGCAGCTTGTTGAAGCGGTCAAGGCATACATGAAGCACGAAAGTACTGTTCTCACAGATATCACAAATGCCCGGGCAAGCGCTATAGATGCAAAGGGGATCGATGAAAAGATCGCCGCTGACGCCAAAGTATCATCAGCCCTGCAGGGACTCAGGGTTGCCGTTGAGGCCTATCCCGATCTGAAGGCAAGCACGAATTTCATGCAACTGCAGGAAGAAATTTCGGATATAGAGAACAAGCTTGCTGCTGCACGGAGGTTCTTCAACTCGGCTACGAAGGAACTTAACAATGCGGTTGAGACATTCCCTTCCAATCTTGTTGCCGGGATGTTCGGCTTCAAGCGCGAAACTATGTATGACCTTGCCGAAAACAGGGCTCAGGCTGAGGCCACGCCAAAACTGAACTTCTGAACAGGATGAAGTACATCGGGCTGAACAGGCAGATCTGGAACAATAACATCAAGTCTGTTATTCTGCTCATCCTCTTCCCGCTGGTGATCCTTGTACTGGTCTGGCTTTTTGTCTTTCTGGTACAGCCTTCATCGGATCTTCGTCTTGAGACAGCGAATGACATGTTCCTCAGGTCATTTCCCTTTGTGATTGCAGGGGTTGGCCTGTGGTTCATAATAGCCTGGTTTTCACATACCGCGATGATAGAAAGGGCAACGGGCTCCACTCCCCTGAGCAGGAAGGAGAACAAGAGGATATACAACCTGGTGGAGAACCTTTGCATCGGGAGCGGTATGCCGATGCCTAAGGTCAATGTAATTGATGATGACTCGCTCAATGCATTCGCCAGCGGCATAAGCACCTCCACCTTCACCGTTTCGCTGTCGCGCGGAATAATTGAAAAACTGAATGACGAAGAGCTGGAAGCGGTGATAGCCCATGAACTCACCCACATCCGCAACAGGGACGTAAGACTGCTTATTATTTCAATCATCTTCGTGGGGATCTTCGCCTTCCTGACTGAGGCGCTTGTCCGTTCGGTTCGTTTCGGCGGCGGCAGGGGACGCAAGGATGGCAGGGCAGTGATAATTGCCCTGATGCTCGCAGCAATTGGCTACTTCCTCTCCTCAATCTTCCGGTTTGCTATTTCGCGCCAGCGCGAATACATGGCTGATGCCGGGTCAGCCACGATGACAAAAAACCCGCTGGCCCTGGCTTCAGCCCTCGAAAAGATATCTGCAGATTCACAGATAGAAGCGGTTAAACGACAGGACATAGCACAGATGTTTATTGACAACCCGCAGGACAAGAAGATCAGGCCGGTATCATTTTCAATGGCTGCCCTCTTCATGACACACCCGCCTATTGAAAAGCGGATAGAGTTACTTAAACAGTTCTGACCCTGATACGGAAGAGGGTGATGGCGAAGATGTTGCCGATAGATCATCCTGCGATGCCCCCGGATAAATGGGTCCCGATCAAAAACCTGGTTCACAAATCTGACACATAAACAAAATCAGAAAAGCCATGAAAAAGGAATTGTTATTCATTCTTGCAATTTTACTGGCATTCATGCTGCCTGTTAACGGACAGGATAAGAAAGGTATCAAGGTTGGCATGACCAGCGAGCAGAACCTTCAGGCACTGACAAATCCGTCACTCTACAGCACCACTACCGGTTTCGATGAAAGGTACCAGGGTGTAAAGGGATCACCCAGGTTGCTTGACACTCTTCTTCCGACGACTGTACTTTTAAGGGACGGTAAGGGTTACTATGAGGTGGACACCGACATTGATGTGGTCAGGAATACGATGCTTTTCATACTGCCCGCCTCAGGAGACCTGCTTGAGGTTGCCTCTTCCCTGATTGAGGAGCTGACATATCACACCGGAGCCGGAGATATGCTTTACAG
>JAKAXP010000020.1 GCA_021816545.1 Bacteroidota bacterium | reverse complement strand
AACAGGAATCTTGTAGTACTCGCAGACAACCTTCTGTATGTAATCAATCGTGATCTCTCTCCGCTGTGTGTTCACCAGCCTGTCTACCATCTGGCGGGCCAGCTCAAGCGTAACCTCCTTACGGTTCAGCGTTGACTGTGCGTACAGCGAGATAAGTCCTGATTCAAGTTCCCTGATGTTTGATGAGATATTTTCCGCGAGGAACTCAAAGATTTCATCCGGAAGCTCAATACCGTCATTGTATGCCTTTTTCCTGAGGATGGCAAGCCTGGTCTCGAAGTCAGGCTTCTGGAGGTCTGCCAGGAGCCCCCACTTAAAACGGGAGAGAAGACGCTGTTCCATCCCCTGCAGCTCAACAGGCGGTTTGTCGCAGGTGAGAATGAGTTGCTTGCCCGACTGATGCAGGTGGTTGAATATGTGGAAGAAAGTGTCCTGTGTCTTTTCCTTTCCGGCAAATTCATGAACGTCATCAATTATAAGGACGTCAATCATCTGGTAGAAATGAAGGAAATCGTTTTTGTTATTGTTCCTGATTGACTCCACAAACTGGGTCTGGAACTTGTTGGCATTGACATAGAGAACTGTCTTGTCAGGATACTTCTCCTTGACTAGGATGCCGATTGCCTGTACGAGGTGTGTCTTGCCGAGACCGGAGTCACCGTAGATCATCAGCGGGTTAAAGGCTGTGCCGCCAGGATTGTTTCCGACGGCAATACCTGCAGAACGGGCGAGACGGTTGCATTCTCCCTCCACAAAGTTGGAAAAGGAATAATCGGGATTAAGCCTCGGGTCAAAATGAAGCTTCTTGATTCCCGGTATAATGAAAGGATTCCTGATGGCCGGCTGTGTGGCCTCAAAGGGAACCTGCATGGGCTTGTTCTGGAGATCGGCCTTGTTCCTCGAAGGGTACCTAACCGTGTAGGGCTTCCCGTTTGTGTAGGCGGAATTCTCCATGATAATATTGTACTCAAGCTTTGCATCATTGCCAATCTCGCGCCGCAGAGTCTTGCGGAGAATGTCAATGTACTGCTCTTCAAGGTATTCGTAAAAGAAGGGACTGGGCACCTGTATTGTAAGTACGTTCTTTTCGAGCCTGAGAGGAACAATAGGCTCGAACCATGTTTTAAAACTGGCCGAAGGAATTATGTCACGAATTATTTCCAGACAGTTATTCCAAACCTCATCGTGCGACTTGTTCATTCAGATAGAAATTAAAAGGAATCGTGCTTTCTTTTCTGGTGCTGAAACCCGGGACAATATTTGTAAAAAAAAAGGTAAAAAAAAAAATTTTTTTCTATTGACTTTTCCATTTCTTCTATACTGTAATGACCATCAGGTCCTTAAAACGGAAAATATTGGTCAAAATTTATAAAGAACAGAATATCAGTGAATTATATTGAAAATCATGGTCTACAACTGATTATAGGATTGAGGATATTCCGGTCCTTAAATGTCATGACTTCCCGGCCTGTTATTTTTGACCTGCAATAGCGTGATAATGTATTGTTTAGTATTATTTTAACAAATCATTCCGCCTTTCTGCCAAAAAGGGAGAAATGAACATATTTCTTCGGATTGTCTTTCATATCCCGGAGTAAAAGATCGAGACTGTAGAGAGTATTGCTGAGGTTTGTGTAGAGACTGTCATTGGTGACGAGCTTGCCTGCAGAGCCCTCACCTCTGCTGATACCGGTGACGATTGTGTCGAGTCCGGCGAGTGAAGACCGGAGGGAACCAAGAGAGGTCTCCAGGTCAGCTTTGGCAACGGCATCAGAGATAGCCCCGATATTCCTGATTGTTGAGTCAAGTGTTGAACTGTTGGCCGAGAGCATCGCGGTGAAGGCCTGAATTTCACTGATTGCGGCCATAAGCTCATCCTTCCTGCTGTCAGTGACCTGCTTCAGGCCGGCGGTCATACCGCTTACATTTGACATGGTTGAACGGATATCGCCGGTCATTTCTGGTGTGAATACGCTGTTGAGTGCGGTAACAACAGAGTCAAGCCTTGTAACAATGCTTGTGATATTGTCTTCAAGCGGGGTGATGGTTTCACTCAGCCTGTCAATGATGGAGGTTGCAACATACCCTGAAATAGTGTCATGGTCTGCGCACATTTCGGTGCTTTCTCCCATCCTGAGTATAATCTTCATCCCGGCTATTAGTGTTGCAGTTGTTATCTCTGCCCTGGTGTCCTTCGGGATATTGAAGTGTTTGTCGACTGACAGGGAGACCAGAATCTTTCCGGATCCGTCATTTATCAGCCTTACATCCTGGACCACGCCGGCCTGGTATCCGTTGATCTCAACCGGGTTCGATTCTGTAAGGCCGGCGATGTTGTCATAAACGATATGATATGTGTCTGTGCTGGTGAAGAGGGCGGAACCCTTCAGAAACTCGTACATCAGGATGAATGCAATGATGGTTATCAGTGCTACGCCTCCAACCTTTACCTCGTGTGATATCTTCATTGGTTTTATTGGTTTCTTTTCTGTGCTTCAATTGCTTCCCTCAGAGGTACAATCTTTCCGTTCCTGACGGCAATTACGAATGCGTCAGGAAACCTTCCGGTCAGCGTCCTCCTGTATTGCAGTGCGTCATCATATAAAACGTATTTTCCGGCCGCATATTTAATCCGCTCCCCGTCCTGAATCCTGGTTACCGTCCCGATCCCCTTCAGATGGCTCTGGCTGAGTTCCCGTCCTGACGGCATGGCTGCAAACTGTACCATGAAAAAGGTCTGGTCTGCAGCAGCAGGAGCTGCCGGTTCTGTCCTGGCTGCCGGAGGGGTAGCGTCTCTTATGTTATCCGGGGCAGGCTGAGACCTGGTTGTCTCAGGGGTTCTGGCCGTGTCAGGCTTCCTTGCACCTCCCGTACCTGAAGTGTCAGTCTTCCCGGCATTTTCAGTACCCGAGGTCTGAGGTTTCCCTGAATTTCCAGTAACTGAAGTGTCAGGTTTCCCGGCATTTGCGGTACCCAATGTCTGAGGTTTCCCTGAATTTCCATTAACTGAAGTGTCAGGTTTCCCTGCGGTCACTCCCTGGCCGGCGGCCACACCGTTTCCGTTCCTGATCCCCGACCTGCTGTCAATGCCCTGCCTGTAGTCGCGGAAAGCCCTGTATATTGCAGAGGCAAGGTAATCCTGACCCTGCTCTGACATGAGGAACTTCTCTTCCTCGGCATTTGTCATGAACCCCAATTCCACAAGTACCGACGGCATCGTGGTTCTCCACAGCACCACGAAACCTGCCTGCCTGACTCCGCGGTCCTTTCTTCCCACCCGGTCCCTGAACTGGTTCTGTATGAGTGTGGCAAACTCAGTGCTTTGCTTCAGGTAGGTATTCTGCATCAGGGAAAAGATAATGAATGACTCCACGGAGGAGGGATCATATCCTTCATATTTTGTCTGGTAGTCCTGCTCAAAGGTGATCACTGCGTTCTCCTTCATTGCCACCTGCAGGTTTGCATCATCCATGCTCTGCCCGAGAACATATGTTTCGGCGCCGGTAAAACGCTTGTCACTGATTGCGTTGGAGTGTATTGAAATGAAGATGTCAGCCTTGTTTTTGTTGGCAACTTCGGCTCTTTCGGCAAGGCCGATGAAGGTGTCGTCATCCCTGGTGTATATCACCTTAACGTCCTTCATATTGTCACTTATATATTTCCCGGTTTTGAGAGCCACTGCCAGGTTAATGTGCTTCTCTTTTCCTTTTGCTCCAACGGCTCCCGGGTCCTTTCCTCCGTGCCCTGCATCAATGACAACAATCCATTGATCTTCGGCCGGCAGAGGCTGTGACCGGAGGGGTGTCGGCATGGTTATTGTTGCGACCATAACGGCACCTGCCAGAATATCTCTTAACCCGCTTATTTTGGTAATCTGCCGCATTACTGCTTTGCGAATTTTAATTAGTTTTGTCGCTGGCTCTTCTGAGATGCTCAACAACTACGCAAAAATAGCATTTAACTTGCATTTTAGTGCACAAAGACTGATTGTGGCAATTTTCATGCCGCTTCTCCTCCAGGCCTCATTGTTTGCGCAGGAGCCGGCGCGGCCGGACACAGTTCCCGGGATGGTCCCGGACACCTCTGCCGCGGCACGGCGGAGGCTTGCCACCGCCCCGTCATCAATAAATGATACAGTCCCCTATACATTTCCTGATACCCTCGGCGGAAAAGCCCCTCTTGTCATCTCTCCCGATGCCGTGGATGAACCCATAGTATACAATGCAGAAGGTTACATGAAGACTGACCTGCGGTCAAAAAAGGTAAGCCTTGTGCAGAACGCAAAAGTCACATACGGAACCATAGTACTTACAGCAGATTCTATTGTGCTGGACATGGAAACCGGGTCAGTATATGCAACCGGCAGGGCTGACTCAACCGGAAGGATGACAGGGTTGCCGGTTTACAAGGATGGATCTGAAGAATTTGAATCAAAGGAACTTACGTACAATTTCAAGTCCAAGAAGGGGGTCATCCGTAACGTCACCACGGAGCAGGAGGGAGGTTATCTCCAGAGCCTGACCACAAAAAGGCATGAGGATGGGACACTTCATGTCAACCGGAGCAAGTTTACCACCTGTGACGCGGAGGAGCCGCATTTCTATCTTGCCCTTCCAAAAGCCAAGGTATACCCCGGTGAAAAAATAGTTTCCGGTCCGGCTTACATGGTGGTGGCAGATATCCCGCTTCCCCTCATACTTCCCTTCGGATTCTTCCCGGTTCAGCAGAAGAGGGCTTCAGGCATCGTGATGCCGAAATATGGCCAGGAAGCACGCCGCGGCTACTTCCTGTCCAACGGCGGGTATTACTTCGCGCTCAGCGATTACTTCGACCTTAAACTGACGGGTACAATATATACGAACGGCACCTGGCTTGCCGATGCGTCAACCTCGTACCGTCTTCGCTACCGCTATTCCGGGTCATTCGGCTTCAGCTACGCCAACAACATCACCAGCTACAAGGGATTGCCCGATTACGGCAAGTCGACCAACTACCGCATAAGCTGGTCCCATTCCCAGGATTCAAAGGCGAATCCCGGATCGCGGTTCTCCGCAAGCGTCAATATGAGCTCAAGCGGCTATGACAAGAACAACAGCTATGACGTGGCTGATCACGTCACCACCACAAGGCAGTCAAGCATAAGCTATTCGAAGTCATGGGCGGGAACCCCGATAAGCTTCTCCACAAGCCTCAACCAGTCGCAGAACGTTCAGAACAAGACGATGATGCTGAACCTGCCCAAGGGAAGCCTAAACGTCTCGCGGATTTATCCGTTCAAGCCAAAGAAGCCTACCGGAAAGACCAGGTGGTACCATGATATCACAACGCAGTATACGGCCTCGTTTGAGAACAAGATTGACACATATGACAGTCTCCTTTTTACAAGTGCCGTCTGGAAGAACATGAAGAACGGCTTTAAGCATGAGATCCCTGTCAGCATGCAGATCAGGCCGTTCAACAACTTTTCAATCTCCCCCTCGCTGAGGTATACCGGGGTGCTCTATACACAGAGGATAGAGAAGAGGTGGGATCCTGACTTCTACAATGAGAGCATCAACAAGGTTGTCCCTTCGGTTGTGAACGACACAATCAGGGGTCTGACATACGGCCAGGCGCTGGTGCCGACAGTAAGTGCATCATTCAGTCCCTCAGTCTACGGGACATTTTCATTCACCAAAAAAGGTTCCAGGATAGAATCAATTAGGCACGTGATGAAGCCATCCGTAAGTTTTTCCTATTCTCCCGAGACGGACAGGCTTACGAGTGACATGTTCAGGACCGTTCAGTGGGATACACTTGGCAACATGAGGGAATATTCAATATACGAGGGAAGCATATTCGGCACACCTTCCACCGGCAGCAGGTCAGGATCAGTCTCCTTCAGCCTTTCCAACATCGTTGAAGCAAAGGTTTATGCCCGGAATGACACAACAGGAAAGCCGAAGAAGATAAAACTGATTGACAACCTGTCGCTGAACACTTCATATAACGTTTTTGCTGACTCGCTTAACTGGTCACCTGTGAGTGTCTCATTCCGTACCACGCTGGCACAGAATATCAATATACAGGCGGGCAGCAACCTTACCATTTACGGGATGAATGCCACAGGCGGAACGATCAACAAGCTGGCGATCACACAGGGGTACGGGCTGTTCAGGATGACGAACTTCAATATGAGTCTTGACCTTGACCTGGGGCAGTTGCTCGGGAACAAAAACAAGAACAGTCAGCAGCAGGCTGCCGGACCTGGAGGTCAGCCGCCGCGGGGACGGGCGCCGGGAGAACCCGGGGAGCCGGGGGGAACTCCTAAGAGCAACCTTCCGCTTGCTAACAAGAACCTGGATGAGTTCGGTTATGTTAAGTTTGATGTGCCGTGGTCACTCAGGATGGCATACAACTTCAGTTACAGCAAACAGGGGATAATGGCCGGTGTAACCCAGACAATGACCATGTCAGGCGATGTCAGGCTGACGCCGAAGATGGCAATCAACTATAACACCGGTTTTGACTTCAAACAGAAGGAGATCACAATGACCCGGGTTGGGATCAGCCGCGACCTCCATTGCTGGGAGATGAGCTTCTCATGGATCCCCACCGGTTACATGAAGAGCTGGAACTTTACAATCAGGGCGAAGGCAAGCATGCTGCAGGATCTCAAGTACGAAAGGCGGAAGGACTACCATGAGAATTACTAACGAAATAAAAAAATCAGGAATGAAAAGAATCATCAGCACAACCGCTGCTCCGGGTGCTATTGGTCCGTACAGCCAGGCAGTGGAAGCAAACGGTACACTTTACATCTCGGGCCAGGTACCCATTGATCCGGCCACCGGAAAACTGGTTGAGGGAGGGATAACTGAACAGACCACTCAGGCACTGAAAAACATCAGGGCTATACTGACCGCAGCCGGCTATACCCTGAATGATGTTGTCAAGTCTACCTGTCTTCTGTCTGACATGTCTGACTTCAATGCCATGAATGAAGTCTACGCACAGTTTTACACGGCTGATCAGCCTGCACGTGCAGCTTTTGCGGTTAAGGGGCTGCCGCTGGGTGCCCTTATTGAGATAGAAACAGTGGCTGTCAAATAACCCTGCAACGACGGATCTGAGACCCGTCGCGACCTGTGCAACAGACAGATACGTATATATAAACAGTAACGGGGGGTCTCAGACCCCCCGCAACCTGTATATAAATGAGTTGTGTGGTTGTTATTCAGCCACAACCTCAAATTCAAGATCCACCTTTACATCACGGTGCAGTTTTACAACTGCCTTGTAGTTTCCTACTTCCTTGATTGAATCCTCACCAAGCAGAATGTTCTTGCGGTCAATTTCATAACCCTTTGCATTCAGTGCTTCAGCAAGCTGGATCGTATTCACAGAACCAAAGATCTTTCCTGCTGAACTTACTTTGGCACCAATCACAAGTTTCACACCTGCAAGTTTCTGTGCGAGTTTTTCAGCTTCATTCCTGATCTTTTCTTCCTTGTGGGCTCTCTGCTTCAGGTTCTCATTGTGAATCTTTACTGCAGAGTCGGTTGCCTGTATAGCTAATCCCCTAGGTATAAGGTAATTCCTGGCATAGCCGGTCTTAACGGTAAGAATGTCGTTCTTCTGTCCCAGCTTCTCAATATCCTGCCTTAGAATAATCTTCATATCTCGTCCTCCTTACTTTAAAAGATCAGCAACATACGGAAGCATGGCAAGATGACGCGAACGCTTGATAGCCTTTGCCACTCTTCTCTGGTATTTCAGTGAAGTGCCGGTAATACGGCGCGGCAGGATTTTACCCTGCTCATTGAGAAACTTCTTGAGGAACTCGGGATCCTTGTAGTCGATGTACTTGATCTTGTTCTTCTTGAACCTGCAGTATTTCTTCTTCTTGATCTCTACTGTAGGCGGTGTCAGGTACCTGATTTCTGAATTGTTCTGTGCCATGATTACTCCTCCCTGACTTTTTCGGTTTCTTTCATCTTTCTCTTTTTCTCAGCATACTCTACGGCATACTTGTCCATGCGGAATGTCAGGAAACGGATGATTCTTTCATCCCTCCTGTACTGAACTTCCAGCTTGTCAATCAACTCGCCCTTTCCGCGGAACTCAATCAGGTAATAAAACCCGGTCGATTTCTTCTGGATGGGATAAGCGAGTTTCTTCAGACCCCAGTTCTCTTCATGAATGATCTCACCTTCATTGTCGGTGATGATCTTCTTGAACTTCTGAACCGCTTCCTTCATCTGATTTTCAGACAAAACGGGAGTTGCAATGAAAACGGTTTCGTACTGATTCAACATCTCTTAATTGGTTTATATTAGTGTTAATAAATCGGGTTGCAAAAGTAAGACAATAAATCTTAAAAAAAAATATTCCGAAAACTATTTGACTATATTTGTGACGGATATGTACATGTACTGTTAAAACCAGCTATGGATAACTTTATTGTTTCTGCCCGCAAATACAGGCCTGCCACCTTTGACATGGTTGTCGGACAGGACACCATAACTACCACCCTGAGGAATGCAATCAGGAACAATCTTCTTGCCCAGGCTTACCTTTTCTGTGGTCCGCGCGGGGTAGGAAAGACCACCTGTGCCAGGATATTTGCCAAAACAATCAACTGTTCCAATACCGGGCCTGACGGCGAAGCGTGCGACAAGTGCGAATCATGCACTTCCTTCAATTCCCAGGCTTCGTTCAACATTCATGAGCTTGACGCTGCATCGAACAACAGTGTTGATGACATACGCAACCTCACTGACCAGGTGCGGATACCGCCCCAGATTGGAAGGTTCAGCGTTTATATAATCGATGAAGTTCACATGCTCTCAACACAGGCCTTCAATGCCTTCCTGAAGACCCTGGAGGAGCCGCCTTCTCATGCCATATTCATACTGGCAACCACCGAGAAGCACAAGATAATTCCAACTATACTCTCGCGCTGCCAGATTTTTGACTTTAACCGCATCAACGTTGACGACATCGTTCAGCGGCTGAGCTGGGTGGCAGGAAACGAGGGTGTCATTGCCGAGCATGAAGCCCTGCATGTGATTGCCACCAAGGCTGACGGCGCAATGCGCGATGCCCTTTCAATCTTCGACCAGATTGTAAGCTTCAGCGGCAAGACAATCACCTATGCCGATGTGATTGCCAACCTTAATGTTCTTGACTACGAGTATTATTTCCGCATAACCGCAGCAGCGATGGAGGGTGATGTGACGTCAGTGCTGCTTACCTACAATGAAATCCTCAACAAGGGATTTGACGGCTACAACTTCATGGCGGGGCTCAACAACCATCTGCGTGATCTGCTTGTAAGCCGCGACGAGGCTACTGTCAAGCTGCTCGAGACTTCGCCGTCCATAAGGCAGCGATATCGCGAACAGGCTGTCAGGGCCCAGCTTCCGTTCATCTATGAGGCGCTTGACATAGGTTCACAGTGCATGCTGAACTTTAAAGCCAGCAAGAACCAGCGTCTGCATGTGGAGCTGGCGCTGCTGCGCATGTGCAATCTTTCTGCGTCAGCCACCGGGGAAGAGTCAAAAAAAAAAGTTGATTCCAGGCTGACGGACGAGGATCAGGATTTCAAGGTTGCCCCGCCGCAGCGCACTCATGCCGCACCGCAGCCGCCAGCTGCACAGACCGCAGTTTCGCCCGCAGTAGCACCGCGCCCCGCCGCGCAATCTCCCAAAATCAATGCTGCTGACGACACAAAAAAGGTTTCCATAAAGGATATAATGGCTGGAACAAAGCCTGCCACCAGCGTGGTCAATGAACCTGAGCCTGAGATTGATGCGCCCGCAGCCGACAGGGAGTTTACCCCGGAAGAGCTCCGGAATGCATGGAACAGCTTTGCCGATGATATAAAGGAGGAGAGCCCCAGGATATCAGTAACACTTACGGCGGTAACACCAGAGCTTCTGCCTGACAGGACCATCCTGCTTAAGCTTGACAACCTGACCCTGAAGGAAGCCTTCGACAACAACTTCAAGCCACGGCTTGAAGGTCATCTGCGCCGGACTCTCAGGAACGGCACCATACAGCTCCAGACAACAGTGGAGGCAACCGAAAGAGGAGAGATATTATATTCGTCAGAGCAGAAGTTCAACCACCTTGCAGCCAGGAACCCGGCACTGAAAGAGCTTAAGAAAACCTTCAACCTTGATTTTGAGTAGTTCATAAACATCACCTGTGAGCGGCAGTAAGAAACTCAAAGAAGGGGGCACCCTGATACCCCGGCCTGATGCAGATGCAGACGCAGATGCGGCCGCGGCAGCACAGCTCAGCGCCCTGGCCGGAGGCATAGCTCACGACCTTAATACAGTGATTACCACCATCTACGGCTACAGCGAAATGGCCCTCGGGAGCCTTGACAGCCCTTCTGAGACTGACCGGAACATCCGGATGATAATCGGTGCAGCCGACAGGGCAAAAATGCTGACAGGCCAGCTCCTTGACCTCAGTCGCCGCGCCGCACAGGAGAAAGTTCCCGTCAGGGTCGCAGCGGTGCTTTCAGATACAATCGACTTCATCAGGCCTTCAGTCCCCGAAGGGATAAGGATCACCCGGCGAATCTCAGCTAACGAAGCTTATGTCAGCGCTGTCCCGGCACAGCTCTTCAGGATCTTCCTTAACCTGATCCTCAATGCAATACAGGCCATGAGCGAAAAAGGGGGAACCCTCACGGTAACTCTTGGGAATAAGGCAGGCGAACCGGAACCTGGTACAGGTGAGACCGGCAAATGCCTTCATGTCAGAATCAGCGACACAGGAAAAGGGATGGATGAAGCCACTGCTGCCAGGATATTCAGGCCGTTTGTTTCCGTTGGAAAGGAGAACGGTACCGGGCTTGGCCTGACTGTCGTCAGTGATGCTGTCAGGGAACTTGGAGGCACAATTACAGTAAGCTCGGCCGTTGGTAAAGGGACCACCTTTGAAATTTTCATTCCGGGCGTCTTTTTTGGCCCGGTCCCTGAAAAACATTAACTTCGGGCACCGGATCAGCAAAACTAAAATCTTATGGCAGGAGTAATGATAGTAGAGGATGATGCCGCCCTGCGCGAACTGTTAAGGGATGCCCTCGAGAAAAGAAAGTATACTGTCATTGCCGCAGCTGACGGTAGGGAGGCGCTGGCAAAATTCAGGCCGTCGGTGGTTGACCTGGTTATCACCGACCTTCTTATGCCGGAGGAGGACGGGCTGATGGTGATTATGAAGATCAGGGAGCTGAAGCCCTCCGCCCGGCTGATTGCCATCAGCGGAGGAGGTATGGCCGGCCCCGGAAGTTACCTGCTTATGGCCAGTAAACTGGGCGCTGACGCAGTTATTTCAAAACCGTTCCTTCCTTCAGAACTTGTGCAGAAGGTAAAGGAATTGCTGGGATAAACATTATGAGGGTTGGCTTGTTTCTGTGGAAAATATGAACCATTAAATATTCAATGATATGTTGACAAAGAAAGTAGAAGAAATCTGCAACAGGCAGATCGAAAGAGAAGGTTTCTCCTCAAACCTCTATCTCGCAATGGCCTCATGGGCAGAGACAAAAGGAATGGCCGGCATCGCCGCATGGCTTTATGCCCAGTCTGATGAGGAAAGAGGGCATATGCTCAAATTCATCAAGTATGTCAATGAGCGCGGTGGCTCAGCAGTCGTTCCCGAGTTCAAGAAACCCCCGGTGAAGTACAAGGGGATTCCCGAGCTCTTTGCAGAGGTGCTGAAACACGAGAAGTTCATCACTGCCAGCATCAGCGAGGTTCTTGAGGCAGCCATTGCCGAGAAGGATCATGCAACCGCAAACTGGATCCAGTGGTTCGTTAAGGAGCAGGTTGAAGAGGAGGTAAGCGTACAGCTGATTCTCGACAAGATCAGCCTTGCCGGCGAACACGGCATCTACTTCCTTGACCGTGACATAATGTTTCTCAGGGGAAAATAATAACCTTCTGACATAATATACATCAAAAAACCGGGGTCACTACCCGGTTTTTTGTTTCTTTCCCTGCAGCCTGTCATTATGGCATTAAAACCTGCTGAAACCGGAAATTGTATTAATTTTGCGATTGTTTTTTAAAAAAGACAGTAAATGAGCATCATCAGCAAAGTCCTTACTCTCTTCCTTGGCAACAAGGAAGAAAGGGACCTTAAGGAGATTAACCCGTTTGTAGAAAAGATACAGAAGGAGACCCCTCTCCTTACCTCCCTGTCAAATGACGCACTCCGCGACAGAACAGCAGAACTGAAGCGTGAAATACGGGAGCATATCTCGGATGAGGAGAAACAGATTGCCGGTCTCAGGGCCAGCGCCGAAAACGAAGAGGACGTCAACCGTAAGGAAGATCTGTACAATCAGGTTGATAAGCTTGAAAAACAGATACTTGAAAAAATTGAAGCAAAGCTCGACGAGGTGCTCCCTGTTGCGTTTGCAATTGTAAAGGAGACAGCCCGCCGTTTCAAGGAGAACGAAGTGCTTGAGGTAACAGCCAGGGACTGGGACCGTAACCTTGCTGCAACACGCCCCTCGATAACCGTGGAAGGGGACAAGGCTTACTGGAAGAACCGTTGGATGGCAGGAGGCAATGAGATCGTTTGGGATATGGTTCATTATGATGTTCAGCTCATTGGCGGTGTGGCCCTGCACAAGGGTAAGATAGCCGAGATGGCCACCGGCGAGGGAAAAACACTCGTGGCTACCCTCCCGGTATTCCTCAACGCACTTGCAGGAAAAGGGGTTCATATCGTTACGGTCAATGACTACCTCTCAAAACGTGACTCTGAATGGATGGGCCCGCTGTACGAGTTCCACGGGCTGACAGTCGACTGTATTGACAAGCATGAGCCCAACTCGCACCCCCGCCGCAAGGCTTACAACTCCGATATCACATTCGGTACCAACAACGAGTTCGGTTTCGACTACCTCCGTGACAACATGGCAATTAATCCCGAGGATCTTGTCCAGAGGAAACATCATTATGCCATCGTTGATGAGGTGGACTCAGTCCTTATTGATGATGCCCGTACACCCCTCATCATCTCGGGTCCCACAGCCAAAAGCGATACATCACAGTTCGATGAATACAAGCTCAAGGTGGAGAAGCTTGTCAGTGCCCAGCGCAAGCTGGTGACACAGCTCCTTGCAGACTCGAAGAGGCTTATCGCCGATGGCGACAATGAAAAGGGCGGCATGCTCCTGCTGAGAGCATATAAGGGTCTGCCCAAAAACAGCGCACTCATAAAGTATCTCAGTGAGGAAGGGGTCAGGACACTTCTCCAGAAAACAGAGAACTTCTACATGCAGAACAACTCCAAGGAGATGCCCAAAGTGACCGAGGAGCTCTACTTCGTTATAGATGAAAAAGCCAATTCAATAGAGCTGACCGAAAAGGGTCATGACCTGATTTCAACATCTGTTGAGGACTCCAGCTTCTTCGTGCTGCCTGATGTCGGAAGCAAGATTGCTGACATTGAAAAGACAGTCAGGGACGAGAAGGAGAGGATGAAGGCCAAGGACGAGCTTCTTCAGGACTTTGCAGTGAAGTCGGAGCGCGTTCACACCATGACACAGCTCATGAAGGCATATACACTCTTCGAGAAGGATGTGGAGTATGTTGTAATGGACAACAAGGTCAAGATAGTTGATGAGCAGACGGGCCGAATCCTTGAGGGACGCCGTTATTCAGACGGGCTTCACCAGGCTATCGAGGCGAAGGAAAACGTGAAGGTTGAGGCTGCCACCCAGACCTATGCCACTATTACACTGCAGAACTACTTCAGGATGTACCACAAGCTCGCCGGGATGACTGGTACTGCCATTACCGAGGCCGGTGAGTTCTGGAACATATACAAGCTTGACGTGGTTGTCATTCCGACCAATGTGCAGGTCATCAGGAAAGATCATGAGGACCTGGTATACAAGACCAAGCGTGAGAAATACAATGCTGTAATTGACGAGATTGTAAAACTGAACAAGGCTGGCAGGCCTGTGCTTGTTGGTACAACCTCTGTTGAAATATCGGAACTGCTGAGCCGTATGCTGAAGATGAAGGGGCTGAAGCACAATGTGCTGAATGCGAAGCTGCACCAGCGTGAAGCAGAAATAGTTGCGGAGGCAGGCAAGACAGGCACTGTTACAATCGCAACAAACATGGCAGGCCGCGGAACTGACATCAAGCTGACCCCCGAGGTCAAGCAGGCAGGCGGTCTGGCAATCATCGGTACCGAAAGACATGAATCCCGGCGCGTTGACCGCCAGCTCAGGGGGCGTGCCGGTCGCCAGGGAGACCCCGGATCATCACAGTTCTTCGTCTCGCTGGAGGACGACCTGATGCGTCTGTTCGGCTCGGAGAGAATATCCGGAATCATGGACAGGCTGGGGCTCAAGGACGGTGAGATGATACAGCACCCGATGATCACCAAGTCAATTGAAAGAGCCCAGAAGAAGGTTGAGGAAAACAACTTTGGCATCAGGAAGAGGCTACTTGAGTATGATGACGTGATGAACTCCCAGAGGGAGGTTATCTATAGCAAGCGCCGCCACGCACTCCTCGGCGAGAGGCTCAGCGTTGACATTGCAAACATGATGTATGATGTAACTGAAAACATCTCAACAACCTATAAGGATTCCTCTGATTATGAGGAGTTCCAGTTTGCACTGATCAGGTCTCTCTCGGTTGACTCGCCGGTTTCAAGGGAAGAGTTTACCAAAAACAGTGACGATGAGGTCGTCGAGGCTGTATATGCGAAGGTTCTTGAGGCCTACAGGCGCAAGAGCGATATTATTTCAGCTACCGCCTTCCCTGTTCTCAAGGATGTATATGAAAGAATGTCAGCTACATATGAGAATGTGGTTGTGCCAATTACCGACGGAGCCCGCACCTACAATGTTATCACCAACCTTAAAGCTGCCGTTGAGAGCCAGGGGAAGGAATTGCTCCGTTCCTTTGAGAAGACATCTGTGCTGGCTACCATAGACGACGCATGGCGCGAACACCTGAGGGAGATGGACGACCTCAAGCAGGCTGTGCAGAATGCCACATATGAGCAGAAGGATCCGCTGCTCATCTACAAGTTCGAATCGTTTGAGCTGTTCAAGACAATGGTTAACAAGGTGAACCAGGATGTCGTCAGTCTTCTGATGAAGGGTACCATTCCTGCCGCTGCCTCCACTGACAATGTCAGGGAGGCCCAGCGCCGCAAACAGGCAGACATGAGCAGGCTGAGGACGCAGAAGAGCGATTTTGACAGTTACCGCAGCGGAGGAGGAGGTTCTCCTGAGCAGAGGCAGCAGCAGATGGCCCCTGTCAGGGTAGAGAAGAAAGTTGGGAGGAATGATCCGTGCCCGTGCGGCAGCGGCAAGAAATACAAGCACTGTCACGGACAGGGACTTGCTGATTCTGCAGGTGCTTGATACTGCATACCGCTTACCGGCGGTTCACCTTTGACATTGTATAGATTATGATTTACCCGGCAGGGAGGTGCTTTGCCGGGTTCTCTTTTCATGCCCTCGAATCCGGGTTCCCGATGAGGGAGAGGTAGTACATGACATGTTCAAGGAAAAAGGCAACACTGAACGGTTTGGGCGCCTTGATCATGAGGTCATACGGAGAATTCTCCGGTTCGCCGTTCATATCCGGCCCCACCTTCATTGAGGCAGGGGAGAGTGCAGAAAGGGCAGCGAGCTGAAACAGCGATGAGGGATTGATGTCAATGAGCAGGTCAAACTTTTTTTCGGCAAATTTCCGGGCATCTTCAGAAACCGGGAAAAAGGCCCAGTTCAGGTCACTTTTTCTGAGGAATTTCATGTATGAAAGCCCGGTAAGCCTGTCAGGAACGCTTTTCCCGGGGATCCAGGCAAGCACTTCCACTGATTTGCCTGCCTCGGCAAGCTGCCGGTTCAGAGCTGCAAGATGCTGAAATTCATTCTCAAAGGAGGCGTCCCAGAGTATACCGACCTTTTTGACACTGTCAAGGTTAAAATCCTGCTTCATCCTCCTCAGGGCTGTGAGGCGCCTGTGAAGCATCATCCTGCCGGCTTTCAACCTTAAACTGACCATAAGTCCCATAAGAATGCAAACGTATAGATTTTTTGTTTTAACAGGATTACAGAACGGATTATTCTTTTATCATTTTGACGAACTCCTCCTCTGTAATTATCGGAATTCCGAGTGATTCAGCCTTTGCCCGCTTTGCCGGGCCCATATCGTTTCCTGCCACGATGAATGAGGTGCTTCCCGAGACCGACCCTGCAGCCCTTCCACCTGCAGCCTCAATGGCTGCCTTGATGCCGTCACGGGTGAAACCCTCAAAGGTGCCGCTGACCACCACTGTTTTACCCGCCAGCGGGCCGGTGGCCGATGCTGTCTGCGGGGCTCCTTCAAATGTCATTCCGGCTGCCTTAAGCCGGCCTATTATCTCAATGTTGTCATTGTCGGTGAAGTACTCCCTGACACTGGCACTGATGCGGGGACCGATATCCGGCAGTGACAGCAGTTCCTCCTCCCTGGCATTCATAAGCCTGTCAATGTCAGGAAATGCGCCTGCCAGGGTTTTTGCCACAGTCTCACCCACATGCCTGATGCCCAGGGCAAACAGTTTCCTGTTCCAGGGAGCGGAAAGTGACTCTTTCAGCGACGAAATGATATTTGAAGCTGACTTGTCACCCATCCTGTCAAGTGCTGCAAGCTGTTCGTGTTTAAGATAATACAGGTCAGCCACATTGTGAATAAGTCCGTTTGACCAGAGCAGATCAACGGTTTCTTCACCAAG
>JAKAXP010000271.1 GCA_021816545.1 Bacteroidota bacterium | reverse complement strand
AGGCTTCCCCATCCCCAGGTAATCTCACCTCCCATTGGTTGCGTTTTCCATCTGTCGGGATTAAACCTCAGTATAGAATTATAACCCCTTTCCGTTTCTTCGTCAATAGCAAAAGAGTCCCAATAGTTGCCGAACTGATAATCCTGAAAATCATAAGCATAGCGAACCATGACCTTTTTATTTTTGAAAGCTTCCTTAAAAGCATCACCCAGAACTTTTTCGATACCCGGGACCCAGGTTCTGTTATCAACGTGATATGGTTGATAAATTGGTTTCCAGAATGTTGAAATACAGGGATCGTGGTGTTCCCCCCATTCGCCGATCAGCCCCATTTCCACATAAGCAACCCGTGGGTCATTATCCCAGGCTTCACCAAGTTTTCTGACAAGCTTTTGCATGCGCTCTGCAAATTCCGGATCAAAATAACCCCCCGTGCTCGGGGTGTCGTTGTTATCAGACCGTACCTCAGCAGGAAAATCGCTCGGCCAATGCCACCCGTTCAAATCATCAGGATTATCAGTATAGGTGTTTTTCGGATACCCGCCCTCATATTTTTCCATCCAGACGATAAAAGGCCTGGGAATAACTTTCATGTTTATGTCTTCGACTCCCTCCCAGCGGTGGTTACTATATTGAATTACCTTATCAACATCGTCAGTTTCAAGATTTTCCATCATATTCCACTGCATATACTCTTTAATGATTGATCCATATGGCAGCGGATAACCGGAACGCTTTGTATCATACCCCGGGCCAAAGAATTCCCGCAATCCCTTCATGGGATTGCGGAAAGCTTTGACATATTCGAACGGAGTGACATACACCACATCGCCCTTAACCTCTGTGTCTAAGACAACCGGGATGGGTTCCTCACCCCTCTCTGTACATCCGGTGAGAAAAAATGTACTTAAGACACCAACAATTACTATTCTCAGGAAATAATTCATTTGTACTTCAATAACCGCTGTTCTGATCTCCTTTCATCGCATCATTAGCATCTATCGCGACCTGTGGTACCGGATATACAGTTGCCTGATTGGGGCCGATAGTTATACCCAATCCGGGATAGGCTGCCTGGACCTGATCATTGAGTTTCCCAAAACGAATCAGGTCGAAGCGACGATGACGCTCACAACACAGTTCATGCAGCCTTTCTTCCAGCAACACATCGGAGAAGGCACTGACAGAAAGCCCGTCATTTGCAGTAATATCTGCCAATTCGGCCCTGTTGCGGACTTCATTCAGATAGTCATACTTTTTACCTGAGGCATCGTTAAGATTGTTCAGGGCTTCAGAAGCCATCAGGAGAACATCAGCATAACGGATATAGATATAATTCAAATCATCGTCTTCAATCTGATTTCCATAATTTGCATCATAATACTTCTTTATAGCCGGAGGATTCTGAACTATCCCCTTGTATTCGGTCCAGAAGAATTCAGTTTTGCGTTTGTCATTATTCTCATATGAATCGTAAAGATACCGGGTAGCTCCAAAGCCACCCCAGCCGAATCCGCCTGCTGTCGGGCCGCCGCCGCCCCGCGGACCCCAATATGATGATTGCAGGCTGCCCTCAAGACCCCAGTGGCCCGAATGGCTCCATTGAACCTCAAAAATGTTCTCATAGCCTTCATTTTTGTGTTCGGGAGAGAAAATATCTGCATAATTGCTGTAGAGATGAAATTTGCCGATAACCTTGTTCAATGCATTTATCGCCTCTGATGATTTACCCCACTGGAGATAAATTCTTCCCAATAAGGCATTGGCAGCATGACTTGTTGCCCGACCCTTATCCTCATTCGCAGTCCACGTTTCAGGCAGATTATCGGCTGCAAATTGCATGTCACTTATAATCAATTCATACACTTCATCAACAGACTCACTGCGCGGTTTTGAAATTTTATTTTTATCGATTGAGGATGATGTCCACAATGGTACTCTGCCATACATACGGACCAGTTCAAAATAGAATGTACCACGCAAGAATCTGGCCTGGGCAATCAATGAGGTTCTTTCTTCACTTGTCACCGGAGCATCTTCAGGCATATCCAAAATTATATTGGCACACTTTACCCCTTCATAGCAAAACACATAATGGTTGTAAAGAAATGGATGCTCTGCTGTATAGGTATAATACATAAGTTCAACATAGGCTGCCCAGCTCAGATCAAACGGCTGTACCTCATCAGTGCCAAACTCACCCAATACAATCGGGAACTTTTCTCCTGTCACCTCCTGTAGTTTTGCATAAGCTGCAATGAGTGCTGCATCCCAATCATCTGCTGACTGGAATGAGTTTTCCGGTGTTATAGAGCTTTTAGCATTCTCCTTGAGAAAGTCTTCACATGATGTCACCATGAAAACCAGGGCCATGCTAATTATGACATATATTAATTTTTTCATAATCATATTTTTAGCTGTTTGAAATAACATTCAAAAGTTAACTGAAATTCCTCCAAGTGTTGCCCTTGATCCGGGGTAAGCATTGGATTGCTGAGCAGCCTCAACATCGTAACCAGTATATCTGGTAAAGGTGTACAGATTCTGAACTGAGATAAAGCCACGGATACTGGATGCTTTAAGACTGTTTGACCATCTCTGCGGAAGCGTATACCCTAATTCAATATTCTTAATCCTTATGTATGCTCCATTCTCAAGGTTGGCATCAGTCCCATCACCGTTGGAATAAGAACTTCCAATTCTCGGAGCCGGGTATTTATTGGTTGGCCGGTCCTCCATCCAGTAATTATTATAATAATCAACACTCGCATTGCCCCAGGTATTATATGAATTAAGGAAGCGCAGCAGGGAGTTGTTTATGTAATAACCACCTGCATAATTGAGGAAAACGACCATGTCAATATTTCTGTATTTGAATGTATTTGTCAGACCTCCGAAATAAGCAGGTGTGCTCCTTCCGCAGAATTCTCTGTCTTCACTGTTGATCTGATTATCCTCTTTAAGATCCAATACTTTCCTGTCACCCGGTTCAGAATTGTAAACAGAAGCTTCAGAAGCTTCACTTACCTGCCAGATACCATCGGCTTTCAACAGATAAAATTCACCCAATGAATGTCCCACAAAGATGCTTTTATTTATATCAGTCTTACCGTCATAAAGTTCGACCACATTGTTCTTATTATGTGTAATGTTGAATGAGGTAACCCACTGAAAATTGTTGGAATTGACGTTGACTGAGTTTACTGTAAATTCAATACCCCTGTTATCAAGAACACCCACATTGGTAAGAGATGACTGATAACCGGATTCAAGCGGCAGTGTCACCGACCAGAGCAAATCTGTGGAACGCTTGAAGTAATATTCAACAGTTCCTGCAATCCGGTTTCCAAAGAACCCGTAATCAACTGCCGCATCAAGTTGTTTGGATTTCTCCCAGGTCAGGTTTGGATTGCTTATGGAGGTGTAGGTTGCTCCGGTATAAAGATTACCGTCAAATACAGAATTGTTATTC
>JAKAXP010000270.1 GCA_021816545.1 Bacteroidota bacterium | reverse complement strand
ACTGGAACAGCTACCATGTAGAAGCATCCGGTAACAGGATCAGGACATGGGTGAACGGTATCCCTGTTGCTGACCTTCTCGATGACGCTGATTCTTCGGGATTCATTGCATTCCAGGTTCATTCAGTCAGCCCTGAACTTGCCGGCACCAGGGTTATGTGGAGGAATATCAGGATTGCCACTGAAAACCTGGATAAACTTTCATGGCCAGACACAGCAAAAATCTACCAGGCAAACTTCATTCCCAACACGCTCAGTGAACAGGAGAAGGCCGATGGCTGGAAACTTCTCTTTGACGGCATCTCAACCGGCGGCTGGCGGGGGGCACATAAGGAAACCTTCCCGGAATCAGGATGGGTCATCGAAGACGGATGTCTAAAGGTACTTGCATCAGGTGGTGCGGAGTCACAGGCCGGCGGCGATATCGTCACCGTTGACCAGTACGGCAACTTCGACCTGTTCTTTGAGTTTCTGATCACAGAAGGGGCCAACTCCGGGGTGAAGTACTTTGTTACTGAAAAGTACCCCACTGCCGGGTCTGCCATTGGACTCGAGTACCAGATACTCGATGACCAGCGTCATCCCGATGCAAAAATGGGCCGTGACGGCAACCGGACCGTCGCTTCGCTATACGACCTGATCCCGGCAGCCAACAAGCGGTTTAACGGGGTCGGTCAGTGGAATGCAGCACACATCGTCTCACAGAACGGCCACGTTGAACACTGGCTCAACGGCTTCAAGGTACTCGAATATGAAAGGGGCAGCGAGGAGTACCGCAAACTTGTAAGCGAAAGCAAATACAAGGATTTTGCCGGGTTCGGCGAGGCCGAAAAGGGACATATCCTTCTGCAGGACCACGGGAATGAGGTCTCCTTCCGCAGCATTAAGATAAGGGAACTGTAGCAAAAAGTCCGCAGCCGGCAGTACCAGTCGGCAGTCATTTTATTAATTACTGCCGAGTGCTGACTGCCGAGTGCCGACTTAAATATGCCGTCTCATAGAAAGCTTTGATTGCAACATTTACTTGACTTCTGCTTTTTCCTGAAGTAAATTGCATGTGGATAAATGTTCGCAGACTTAAATAACTAACCCATGCACAGACGAATATCTGTTTCAGTCATGGTCTTGTCTGCTGTCATGATTGCATCATGTGCAACAAACCGGATCCACGAAGCCAGAAAAAGTGACCTGGCTTGCAAAACCCCGCATTCAAACTACGAATATGGCAGGAATCTGCCAACCCGGGCTATCAGGTCAAACAACAGGAAATACGCCAGAATCTCTGACCGGACCAGCTGGAATAAAACCCGTTACCGCCTTGCCGAAAGGAAAAGCATCAGGCCGGTAAATGAGAAGGATGCTGCCGTAACTAGCAAGGACAGAAGCCGGAATATCAATTTAGCCGGCTCGCACAACATTGATCAGCAGACAAATGATCTGCTCATGGCCGCAGGGGCTGAGTCAAACCTCCTGAATTATCAGAATGTGAAACTCCGGGGTCCTGCTGTAAAATCCCCCGAAGGTGAGGAGATACTGATCCCCCCTGCCGATGAAGCGAAACCGGATATTGCCGGTAAACCGGATGATAACCAGGGTTATTCACCGGATATTTCATTGCAGGAACATGATGCAGGTGCCGTTCCGGCAGAGTCGCCTGATGAAACAATTGTGCAGGCCCGGAGCAATGGAGAAGGGGGGCTTCAGGAAGATAATCCCTCAGGCACAAGCGAAGCCTTTGTATATATTATGGCCCTTCTGGCCGGCCTGATACCTTTTGGGGTGATTAAGGCCTACCCGTCCATGGCTGCAAATATCTCATTCTGGGCAGCCATGAATCCGTGGAAAACCAGGGTTATGTTTGCCGGTACAAATACGGCAATGATTGCGGGCGGACTGTTGCTCGGAGCAAATCTTGCCGACAGCGGGGTTCATTTTTCAGATCTTTCAAGGTATCTGCTGATGGGAACGTTCTTTGCCTCATCCATACTATATCCTTTCAGGAATACCTCAAACCGGATATACAGGCATTCATATTCAAAGCAGAAGGCATTTGACCTGGCTGTGGCAGTTTCAGGTTTTATGCTTATGGTAAATGCCGGTAATGATCCGGAGGTCAGAACTGCAATGACCAATGTCGTTTCATTCAATGACCGGAATAAGCAACCCGAGAATACTGTGACCGTAGCCGGTCAGACGCCCACGAACCTGGTTTATTATGAGGCTGCCGGGCAGGTGCAGGATGATCAAAAGACAACTGACGAAGATTACCTGCTACGGAAAAAGAAAATAGGCAGCACGGTCCTTGTTTCTATTGGTGCATTAATACTTGCAATGCTGGTAGCCGGAGGAGCCTGCGCTCTTTCCTGCAACGGCATGACAGGACTGGCGGCTCTTGCAGGGATCGGGGGAGGCGGTCTGGTCATAGGGCTGACTATTTGGGCTATCAGAAAAATATGGGGCCCCAGATCCGCGAGAAAAACAAAACCTCCGGAAGTAACTGATTCTTCATTCACAAAAGGGACTTACCGGGTCTGAGCCATTAGCTTCCATAAATTTCCTTCAGCAGGGAGCACTGACAGTGTAACTCCCCCTGACACGGCAATAAACCACCGATTCAAAATAAATCCCCGCTTTGAACACTGTCCCATAGCAATCTGTTTCACCCAGTTCAATACTGAAATTGAGCAGGCTGTTCTGAACGGGGTTAATTGCGGAGTAATATTTTGCTGAGTCAAGATTCTTAAAAACCAGGTCTCCTCCGGAGTGATAGCTCAGAAGCTCCTTTAGAATCTGAATTATGCAGACGCCCGGAAGAACAGGATTTCCGGGGTAATGACCGCTGAAGATTTCATGGTCCGGATTGAGACGGATAATGGCTGTAATTCTATTGCCGCTCATCTCCCGGCATGACTGTTCAATTGTATAGAGTGAAGACATTATCATCCCATCCGGCTGGTAAGATTCAAACGTTGCTTAAAATTATGCCTTTCGTTTCAAACCATCCCCTGACGGCTGTATTATTTTAAGGATTTAGGCCGCCAAATCGTATATTTGTAATAAGATTGCCATCTCTGATATGGGATATGCACTTGTAACCGGCGGCTCAAGAGGAATTGGAAGGGCCATCTGCATCAAACTTGCTTCGATGGGATTTCATGTCCTCATAAATTACAATTCAAACCTGAAGGAAGCCCTTCGGACCCTGGCGATGATTAATGCTGCAGGAGGTAATGGAGAACTGATAAAATTCGATGTCTCGGATCCGGTTATGGTGGAAGATTCAATTAATGGCTGGAATGAGGCCCACCCCGGACAGTATATCGAGGTCGTTGTCAACAACGCCGGTATCAGAAGAGATGGCCTGATGGTCTGGATGGAGAATGACGACTGGCATGATGTTCTGAAAACCAATCTTGACGGTTTCTTTTTCGTCACAAGGGCGGTAATGAAGAATATGATCGAAAGGAAATACGGCCGGATTATTAA
>JAKAXP010000269.1 GCA_021816545.1 Bacteroidota bacterium | reverse complement strand
GGCAACTCCGCCCTGTCACCCGACGCAAATGGCTTGATTACCTCAAAGGGAACCGTCTTTCTCTTTGCCGATGAGTTTACAAATTACAATGAGAGTGACATCGGCATTAAGGCGGTAATGCTGCTTGAGCGCCTCGGGTATGAGGTTATAATTCCGCGCCACATTGAGAGCGGACGCACCTTCCTTTCAAAGGGGCTCCTCCGGTCGGCACGCAGGGTGGCAATAAAGAACATTATGATGCTTCGCGGTGTTGTTACCGCTGAGAAACCGCTTGTTGGCATTGAACCGTCGGCACTGCTTGCATTCCGCGATGAGTATCCCGAGATGACCGGGAAAGAGCATGCTGATGATGCAAGGCGCATAGCAGGTAACACAATGCTGTTTGAGGAGTTCATTTGCAGGGAGACTGACAGGGGTAACATCACCCCGTCGAGCTTTACTGACAGAACGGCCAGGGTGCTGCTGCACGGCCACTGCCAGCAGAAGGCAATTGCCTCCACCGCTCCGACAATCAGGATGCTTACCCTGCCGGTCAACTATTCGGTTGAGGAGATCAATGACGGGTGCTGCGGGATGGCAGGCGCTTTCGGTTATGAGAAGGAACACTTTGACATGAGCATGAAGATAGGTGAAATGATACTTTTCCCGGCAGTCAAGACTGCATCGGCGGAGACACTGATTGCCGCGCCGGGAACCTCCTGCCGCCACCATATCTATTACGGTACGGGCAGAAAGGCTCTCCACCCCGTGGAGGTGTTGTATGATGCTCTTGTAAAATAAAAAGAAAAATTAATACTGGTAACTATGAATACTTCCGGGTTTAGCAAGGTTGAACAGGCATTCTTCAGCCGTTCAGGCAGAAAAAAGATAACTGCGAAAATGCCGTACGTTGTGGTCGATAATTTCCCGGGCCTGGGGCTCCTTACATCACTCAGGTTCCTTGAGTGGGTAGCCGAAAATCCGGAGGGGGTGATCAGCCTTCCAACGGGTAAGACACCGGAGTATTTCATCAAATGGACAAAGTACCTGCTTAACAACTGGGACAAGCCCGAAGCAAGGAAAATCAGGGAGGAGAACGGACTGTTTCTTAAGGCGAAACCATCACTGAAGGGACTTCATTTCGTCCAGATAGATGAGTTCTACCCGATCAACCCGAGACAGCACAACAGCTTCTATGACTATGTGGTCAATTTCTATATTGAAGGATTTGACCTTGACCCTTCTAAGGCCCTGCTTATCAACTCTGACGAGATTACACTGGCGGAGGGAAAACACTATTCAGAGGTTTTCCCTGACAACACAATCGATCTTTCGCTGCGCAACAGGGAGGCTGTCGGGCAGCTGGAGAAGCTTCAGCAGGAGTCACTCTTCAGGATAGACAACTGGTGCACTAACTACGAGAAGAAGATCAGAGCCCTTGGCGGAATCGGATTTTTCCTGGGAGGCATTGGCCCTGACGGCCATATCGCATTCAACACCAGGGGCAGTGACCACAACTCGGCCACCAGGCTCACGGCGACCAACTTCGAGACGCAGGCCGCCTCGGCAGGTGACCTGGGTGGTATCGAGGTGTCAAGAACCCGCCTGGTGATCACAATAGGGCTCGGAACAATTACATTCAATCCTGATGCGGTGGCAATTATCTTCGCTGCTGGAGATGCAAAGGCACTGGTGGTGAGGGACGCCCTGGAGAAGGAGCCGGACAACCTCTATCCTGCAACCGTGCTGCAAAACCTTAAAAACGGACGTTTCTACCTGACTGAGGGTGCCTCGGTACAGTTGCATGATTCAATTGAAAGATACTACAGGGAGGGCGAATGGACCTTTGAGAAAACTGAAAGAGCGGTCTTCGACCTCTGTCAGAAGATTGAAAAGTACGCGCATAAGCTTGTTCTTGAGGATCTTAAGAACGATGAGTACTGTTCCCTGATTCCTGGCCTGAGTCTCAATACAGTGGCAGACGTAATTGAATCGACCAAGAGAAAAATAGAAGCCGGGCTCAGAAGGGAGAGGAACACAACCTTCTTCCATACCGGGCCACATCATGATGATATCATGCTTGGTATATTTCCGGCTATCATTCCGCAGCTCAGGGAGATAACCAATAAATTCCATTTTTCGGTTCTCACCTCCGGATTCACCGCGGTGACCAACAGCATGCTCCTGGAGTTGCTTGAAGAGACCCAGCGCCTGATTTCAATTGACATGATCCAGATGCTGCGGTACCCTGATTTCTTTGAGTCAGGTTACAAATTCAAGTGGGATAAGGATGTGAGCCATTATCTCGACAAGGTGGCTGACAAGGATGAATCCGGGAAGCTCAGAGGGCTCTGCCACAGGATAGTGCGTGCAATGGTGGAAATTTACGGCCTGAAATCGAAGGAAGAACTTGTTGAACAGATAAGGAAGAATACAGCACTGATACGCAACAGTTACAGCGGTGAAAAGAACCCGCCTGACATACAGAGACTCAAGGGAATGCTCAGGGAGTATGAGGAGGAACTGGTATGGGCACATTACGGTGTGCCGGTGCGGAACATAGAGCACCTGAGGCTGGGCTTCTATACAGGTGATATTTTCACTCAGCAGCCGGACAAGCACCGTGATGTTGAGCCAATTCTGGAATGTCTCAGGAGGATACAGCCAAATTTCGTCAGTCTTGCATTTGATCCGGAAGGTTCAGGCCCTGATACCCATTACAAGGTGCTGCAGGCCATAGCTGAGGCATTGAGGCAGTGGAGCCTTGAGAAGGATCTGTCTGACCTGCGGGTGATCGGTTACCGGAATGTGTGGTTCAGATTCCTCCCGTCTGAGGCAAATGTATTTGTCCCCGTCTCACTCAATTCAATGGCAGTGCTCAACCAGTCTTTCCGGGACTGTTATGTAAGCCAGGTGAATGCCTCATTCCCCAGTCCTGCTTATGACGGACCATTCAGTGATCTCTCGCAGCAGGTTTGGGTGGAGCAATTCAAGCAGGTGCAGCTTATACTCGGCAAGGATTTCTTCTATGAGAATGAGAGTCCGAAGATCAGGGGTACCCACGGCATGGTTTATTACAGGGAAATGCCTCTCAATGAATTTCTGCAGCATGCCCGCGCGCTAGAAAAGAGCGTCGAGGGGGCGAATATTCATTGAAAGAAGTCAGGAGCCCTGAGCTCCCCTGATTACCTGAATCAATCGTAAAGGAAATATTTAGAGGCTTTTGCCCTGAAAGCGGGGATGTCATTGGTCCACAGGGCCATGATGTCGCTCACCAGGAATGACTTCGTGAAAGCCTTTCTCACTTCGTCGGTCCCGCAGACTTTGTCAAACATTGAAAGACGTGACTGTTCACAGAGTGTGAAAAGATTTTTATCAGGCCACAGGCGGTGTGCTTCCTGCATTATATAGAATTGTAACAATGTCAGCGGCGCCACTTTGGGGTCTGTGAGGTGAATCTGCACTCCGTGTACCATCTTCCCTTCATGAGTGCTGAAGTATGGCTTTTAATGT
>JAKAXP010000268.1 GCA_021816545.1 Bacteroidota bacterium | reverse complement strand
AAGAGATGTCCAGCCTGACCCGAGGTAATCTTTTGTCTTGTCGGATATGGAAAGGTAACCCTGCTCCTGAGCCTTCCCGGTAACGAAGGCCGTCAGGGTCTTCCCGGCAGATGCCCAGTACCATGTTGAGGATGTGGTAAACTGGCCTCCCGTAAAGGTTGTTCCAAAATACTTCTCCAGTACTATCCTTCCGTCCTTCAGGACTATAAATGCCCTTGTACCGTTGGTTTCGAGCATGGTGTAGAGCTGTGGCAGCAATGATATGTTCCAGCCCAGTGCGGCAGGATCAGTTGTTTCCCATTCACCGGAAGCAACAGGTGGATAGTAAAGCCCGGGCTGATTGTCATTATCATCTTTGGAACAGCTCCAGCAGGCGGCAAGCAGCAAAAACAGCAGAAAATTAACTTTCATGAGAGCATGATTGACAGGTTAATGCCGCCGCCAGGGGTTATCCCATACCGGCAAGCTTTGCTATTCCGCCCCCTGGGCTTTCATCTTCGCACGCTTGCGGTCATTCTCATCAAGCATGATCTTCCTGAGGCGCATCGATTTGGGAGTGATCTCAATATATTCATCCGCTGCGATGTACTCCATTGCCTCCTCGAGAGAGAAGCGCACAGGCGGGGCCAGCATCGCCTTGTCATCCGAGCCCGATGCCCTCATGTTTGTCAGCTTCTTCGTTTTGGTTACATTGACCACGATGTCATCCTGGCGGGTGTTCTCCCCTATAACCTGTCCCATGTAAACATCCTCACCCGGAAAGATGAAGAACCTTCCGCGGTCCTGCAGCTTGTCAATTGCATATGCCACAGCCGTTCCGGTGTCCATCGCAATCAGTGATCCGTTCCGTCTGATGGCCATTTCTCCCTTCCAGGGTTCGAATGCATCGAAACGGTGAGCCATCACAGCTTCCCCTTCAGTCACTGTAAGCACCTGGTTCCTGAGGCCGATGATCCCCCGTGAGGGGATGCGGAAATCGAGATGCGCCCGGTCATTACTTACTTCGATGTTGACTATCTCTCCCTTGCGCTGTGTTACCTGGTCAATCACCTTTCCGGCAAACGCCTCCGGCACCTGCACTGTCAGAACCTCTACAGGCTCGTGATTAATGCCGCTGACCTCCTTGACCAGCACCCTGGGCTGCCCCACCTGGAGCTCAAAGCCCTCGCGGCGCATTGTTTCTATAAGTATTGAAAGATGCAGGATGCCGCGGCCGTATACCATAAATGTGTCGGCAGAATCAGTTTCCTCAACCCTCATTGCAAGGTTCTTCTCAGTCTCCCTGAAAAGCCTCTCCCTCAGCTGACGCGAAGTGACCAAAGTGCCCTCCCTCCCGAAGAAGGGCGAGGTGTTTGACGTGAAGAGCATGCTCATTGTGGGCTCATCAACCCTGATCCATGGCAGTGCTTCAGGATTCTCGGCATCGGCAATCGTATCACCGATGTCAAAATCCTCCATGCCGAAGACGGCACATATCTCACCGGCATGAACCGGCTTCTTGGTCTTCTCCTTACCCAATCCTTCAAACAGATATACTTCCTTCACGGTGTTTCTTACAGCCGTGCCGTCACGCTTGATCAGCGAGACCTGGCTGCCTGGCACCAGTGTTCCTCTGTTCACCTTGCCCACTGCGATTCTCCCCTGGTATGAGGAGTAGTCTAGCGAGGAGATGCGCATCTGAAGAGTACCCTCAGCCTTCACCGGGGCCGGGATATGCTCTATTATTGTGTCAAGCAGATAACTTACATCCGTTGCCGGCGTTGCCCAGTCGGGACCCATCCATCCATGCTTTGAAGAACCGAAGACCGTCGGGAAATCGAGCTGATTCTCAGTGGCATTGAGGCTGTGCATGAGGTCAAAGACACTCTCCTGTGTCTCCTCAGGTTTGCAATTAGGCTTATCCACCTTATTGATTACAACTATAGGCTTCAGGCCCAGTTCCAGGGCTTTCTGAAGCACAAACCTGGTCTGCGGCATAGGACCCTCAAAGGCATCCACGATCAGCAGCACCCCTTCCGCCATGTTCAGAACACGCTCCACCTCCCCTCCGAAATCGGAGTGGCCCGGCGTGTCAATTATGTTGATCTTTACATTTTTGTACCTGACTGAGACGTTTTTTGATAGGATTGTTATCCCTCTCTCCCTCTCAAGGTCATTGCTGTCAAGTATGAGCTCTCCCATGACCTGGTTGTCACGAAACAGCTTTACCTGGTACAGTATCCGGTCTACAAGTGTAGTCTTGCCGTGGTCTACATGCGCTATCACGGCAATGTTTCTGATCTCTTCCGTAATCTTCTTTCTTTGGGCTGCAAAAGTAGAAAAAGAATCGTCACGCCCGGCAGCCGGGCAGATAACTTTTTGCTTTTATGACAGATAATCCATTGCCGGTCAGGGCAGATAAATCATTTTCCGGGTCATTCCGCCGTCGATTATTATGTTTTCCCCGTTGATGAATTCATTGCCATCGCCGGTCAGAAACAGGCATGCCCGGGCAATATCCTCAGGCCTGCCCACCCTCCCCGAAAAATGCTGGCTGTGGTCAGCTTCGCGCAATGCGTTGTAGTCACCGGTCTCTATCCAGCCCGGGCTGATGCAGTTTACCCTTATGCAGTACTGCGCCAGGGAGGCAGCCAGGGCGTGCGTCAGTGCCACAAGACCTCCTTTTGATGCGGCATATGCTTCAGACCCGGCCTCTGACATGAAGGCACGCGTGGAGGCAATGTTTACTATGGAACCTCCCCCCTGTTCCTTCATGATGCGGGCTGCCTCCCTGGTGCAGAGAAAGGCACCGCGGAGATTAGTGCCCAGAACTGCATCCCATTCATCTTCAGTCAGTTCAAGAGGCGACTTCCATATGCCGAAACCGGCATTGTTTATCAGGATATCAATCCGGCCATATGTTTCTACTGCCTTTCTGACCAACCCGGGGACCTGCCCGGAGACGCTTACATCAGTGAGGACGAAACAGGCATCACCCCCCTTTTCCCTGATCTCCCTTTCAGCCGCCTCACCTGATGAGGCATCCCGCTCAGCAAGGACGACCTTCGCACCTTCGGAGGCATACATCCCGGCGATGCACCTCCCTATCCCCCGTCCCGCACCTGTGACTATAACAACTTTGCCCTCGTGTCCCATATTTGCCATTTTAAACCTTCCGGCCCCGGCCAGAGCCTGGAAAGCGGTTGAGGTTATAAATTTAGAATATTAAGATCAGATTTTTACTTCAAGGTTACTGCACCGGTCCGCCTCCGTCAAATATTTATCCTCATCGGAGTCAGGCACACTTATTGTATCTGAGAAAATGTAATTTTGTAGCAAAGTATTTAATCCCGGAAAATCATGAAGAAAATTTTTTTGGCAATCTGTTTCCTCGGTGCTGCCCTGATGCCAGCAATCGGTCAGGACAAGAAGGCCGAGAGAGAGGCCGCTGCACTGGCCGCATTTGAAAAAGCCCTTGCCACCGTTGAGACAAAGGACTATGTGATAATTGTCGGCACC
>JAKAXP010000267.1 GCA_021816545.1 Bacteroidota bacterium | reverse complement strand
CTGGGGACTGAAAACAGTGTCATTTACCTTTCCGGTTGAATAGTTGACATTCCTCTGACCGAAAGATATTCCTGGCAGGAGCCTGATATCGAAAAACTGGTTAAGCCTGAAATTGAGTGCCAGGTGAATATTTATCCCCGGAAAGACTGATCCCCTTGCAGGATAGACCGAGTCAGTGACTGAATAATCAGCAGAGGGATCTATCCTGAAGGTCATGGCATTGAATCCAAGTGTATAACCGGCGCTGAAGAATTTTTCATCCTCCCACGGGCCTGTAAACGGGATCTGATCCTGCCCGGCGAGACTGAGACCTGTCAGCATAAAAACAGCACAAATCAGGTAGTTCCTTGCTTTCCTAAACATATCAGTGGGACCTTACAGATTCAGAGGCCGAAGATAGCAATTCCGGATGAAATTGCCATTTAAATCCGGCATGGATCAGCAGCTGAATGAAACTTCCGCAGCATAATGTTATCTAACTTAAAATCAGAACGGTGTGCAGACATAGCCGTATGATTCGAGCTTGCTCTTGGTCATGGCATTGCATACCTGCTGCCAGTCATTTGAATTATGAGGATTCTCGCAGTACCAGCAGATGGGAACCGAGTCACAGGAGGTGAAACTCAGCATGTAAAAAACGAGAATGATCACCGCAAAACGCAATACCATCTTTTTCCTTGCTGACACCATGCAGATTTTTCCTTTCAGTTCAATGCAAATTTATATTATGAACACGCAGATAGCAAAATCAATTTCCATTTGCCTTAAAAGTTCCATATTCCAGCCAGGTCACCATCGTTTATAATTATCTCTCCGGCATGTATACAAGCCTTGTCCTGTATGAAACACCGCCATGTTCGGCAGTGACATTATATACCCCGGGGGCAAGTCCCTCTTCAGAAAGATCAAGCACGGTGGTACCTTCAATATCCCTCACCAGTACTGTAGTTCCGGTTGCCGAGGTGAACCTGAGTTTCATTATTCCGTCAGTTTCCTCACTTACATTGACAATGATCACGCCCCCGGTGGGATTGGGATAGATATTCATGTCGCCCCACACCCTCTGCCTTGGCTCTTCAACAGAGGTGGAGACCGGATCATTTGCAAAAGGTGAGCCTCCCTTGTTCATTGATCGTTTCCAGTAGGCAGCGAGGTTGGGATCACCGGCGGGGTCACCCGCCATCGATACAAGGGAATAACCTTCACCGTCAGCTGCCACCGGCCACGGAGACTCATCCGAGAACGTAAAAGAGAAGATCCTGTTTCCGTTCCTGTCTGTAATGAGAACATACTCACCTGCGTTCGACAGGTTGCCGCTGAAATTGCCACTCGGGCTCATGCCATAGTAAGAGTAGAATTCCTCAGGTTTGGATGCAATCACCCAGAATCCTTTCGGAGGAAGCATAGTACCGTCGGGCACCCTGTAGTACACGGCGGTGTCAACAGTAATTCCTGAGATATTCACAGCACCGCGTCCGGTGTTCTTAAGCTCAATGAACTCCAGGTCCTTGCCGTCAACGGTGTCGTTTCCGTTGATCAGGTCGGCAGGGTGGTATTGCAGCTCCGTTACCTTCAGGTTAGTGTAGTCCTCATTAACCGCGACGAACCTTATCTCCTTAAGTGCACTCCAGACCTGTCCGTCAAGGATTCTCGACCTGAAGATTGTAGAGCCTGAGATCCCCACGTTGGTTCCGTTCTGGACAAGAACGGCCTTTGTTGAAACAGCTCCTCCCAGCAGGCGCGGGTCACTTCCGTCAGTGGTGTAGTATATCTGGCCCCTGTTATTCGGATTTTCAAGCGTAACTGTGACAGGGATTGAAATTGCCCTCTCTTCAGAGAGTGTGAGACCGGATTCCTTCACAACAGTCGGTTCCAGTGACGGGTAAAGCCCGGCAGCCTTAAGCTGGCTGACAACTATATCTGACCTTACCGGGAAGAAGTTGTTCTCAAGGTCTGTGACCTCCGGCACCCAGTCGTCATTCTTGTCTCGCGGATTCCCGCTTTTTGCGTCACCCCAGCGGGCTGACTCGGCAATAATTGCCATGTCAACCTGGTCTTTTCTTGCACGGAACCGGTTGATACACCTGCCCGGTGAGAGCGAGCCCCCAGGGGCGAAATGTTTATATGCCCTGTCCGCAAAGCGAAGCCGGTATTCGGCATTGGATGCCAGTTTGTGGTGCAGCCACTGTGGCTGGAAATTATTGATTCCCGATGCTGTCATCGCGGGATCGTTTATAGTCACCCTGTTTTCGTTTATGCCATCGCTGAGCGTATACGGACTGACAAACATCGAATGCTCCGAATCATGTGCAAGGAAGACAAATCCCTCGCCTTTGTTTTTCCGGTTAAGGATGGCGAAGTAGTTGTTTGCCATTGCATTGCCGGCCCAGGCGGAGACAGGGGCATCAAAGTTCCCGGTATAGAAAATCACGAGCATGTAATCTATAAGGTTGTCAATATCAACCAATACCCTTGTATTCTTTACCGGTTTGCCGTTCTGGTCCTTCCCCTCGAGGGCAAAGTAATCGGCATTGGATGCGAACCCCTGAACGGAACGGTTCCACAGCTCCTGCCATGAGTCCATTGTTCCGTCTGTTGCCTCATTGAAATATGGCCAGGCTTCAACGGAAACTTTAATCACGTCATAATCAATATCGCTGTCGCCAAAATATGTCCCGGCATAATCGGCATCAGCCCTCTCCTCTGTCTGGTAGAGTCCCCAGTACATGCCATTGAGATAAAGATGATAATATTTTCCGCGGGTGTAGGGTTGCCCCATGTCGCGCTGCGTGTCACGCGAAAAGATATCCCTCAGGAAGGTATTGTGAGGATCGCCGTCCTTGCTCCACGAGTAGTTCTGTTCGGTGCGAAGGTCTACCTTGTCGAACTCGGCGGCTCCTTCGTCGCCGAAGAGCGGATAGAGCAGCTTTCCGGGGCCGTACTCCTTACGGAAGAAGAGACGGAAAGCATGTTTGGGATTATCCGGAGCCCGGCTGGCGCCGCCGCGGATCCTGACTCCCGCATTAACACGGAAGCCTATTGTATTGTCAGGGTTGATCAGTTCAATCGAGCATTGCCTTTCCCACTCCTCGCCGTGCCCGTACGCGTTTACGTAAATTCCCCGGGAAGAACCGAACATTTCTGAATTGTCCGTGACAAGCGATATTGAAGGGATGTCAAGCAGGCTGGTCTTCATGTATCCGCTGTACCGGGGGTCATTTACAACATCCGGATCCATTGCCAGATCAATTAGCTGGCCGTTGACAGACGATACAGGCCAGTCTCCGCCCGGATGACCCTGAGTGAGTACCCTGTCAAGGAAGATGTAAGATTTTGTTACAGGTTTTGAAGGTGAATAACCGTCTGCGGCAAGGGAGGCCCGCACAATGAAGACCGGGGTCAGTGGTCGCCCTGCAGACACTGAAGGGTCAATCCTTAGGGTTGCTGCGGTGCTGCTTCTGATGCCTGTTGATGAAGTCTGCGGTGTCGGTAGATCGGAA
>JAKAXP010000266.1 GCA_021816545.1 Bacteroidota bacterium | reverse complement strand
TTGGCCCGCCTGACGGTGCACTGAAATAGGGTGCACTTTTTTCCTCAAGAGTGTGAGGCGCATGGTCGGTAGCGATAATATCAATCAGATCTTCCATAACCGCTCTGACGAGCGCTTTTCTGTCGGCTGAGGTACGGATCGGCGGGTTCCATTTGACCAGGTTCCCTTTTGTTGCGTAGGAGCTGTCATCAAACCAGAGATGGTGTACGCAGGCTTCTCCTATTATCTGTTTCAGCGACGGATCTTTTCCCGCAGTCAGCAGTTCCGTTTCTTCCGCTGTTGACAGGTGAAGCAGGTGGAGTCTGGCGCCGCCGCGGCGGGCAAGGCTTATGGCCGCTTTCGATGAAGACAGGGCTGCCTCACGGCTTCTGATTACAGGGTGGAATGAGGGATCAATCGTATCACCGTACTCCTCGCGGTAGGTTGCAATGTTGGCCCTGATTATCTTTTCATCCTCGCAATGGCAGGCAACCGGGATCTTCTTCAGGCTGAAGATGGCCTCCAGGGCAGAATTGTCACTGACAAGCATGTTTCCGGTGGAGGCGCCCATAAACAGCTTGAAGGCCGGTACTTCTTCAGGGTTCGCCCTGCGGAGTTCTTCGATGTTGCTGTCTGTGGCTCCGATGTAAAAGGAATAGTTTACTACTGAATGTTCCGCTCCGAGGCTGTTTTTCCTCTTCCATTCCTCAACTGTGACTGTCTGCGGGACTGTATTTGGCATCTCCATGAAGGATGTTACGCCGCCTGCGGCGGCGGCAGCGCTTTCGCTGGCGATGTCTGCCTTATGCGTCAGTCCCGGCTCACGGAAGTGGACGTGGTCATCTATAATTCCCGGGAGAAGCCAGAGTCCGGAGGCCTCGATTACCTTTGTCCCGGCGTCTGCCGGGGCCTTTCCGGGAGGGAATATCCTGTATATACGGTCGCCTGCAATAAGGACATCTGCTTCCCGTCTGCTCTCCTCATTGATTAGCAGAGCATTGCGGATGACTGTTCTGTTATCTGTATTTGTAAGCATGATAAGTCGGTCAGGCGGCTAACCTGCGTGGTTTCCTGAAGATACTGACAATTTTCATGCGCAGCACTCCCCACATTGCCTCGCCGAAAATACCTCCCGACATCTTCGACGTTCCCGCCCTGCGGTCAGTAAAGATGATAGGCACTTCAACAATCTTATAACCCAGTTTCCAGGCAGTGAACTTCATCTCTATCTGGAACCCATAGCCCACAAGACGGATATGGCCGGGGTTTATATTCTGAAGCACCTCACGGCGGTAGCACTTGAAACCGGCGGTTGTGTCCATTATCTTCATCCCGGTTACCAGCCTTACGTACATGGAGGCGATGTATGACATCAGCACCCTGCCCATCGGCCAGTTGACAACGTTCACTCCTGAGATATACCTTGAGCCAATGGCGAGATCTGCTCCTCCGTTCTCGCATGCATCCCATAGCCTCACAAGGTCTTCGGGATTATGAGAGAAATCGGCGTCCATTTCAAAGATATACTTATAGTCCCTTTTAAGTGCCCAGTCAAATCCCGCAATGTATGCACGGCCCAGTCCCATCTTTCCGGGTCTCTCCAGGAGATGGAGGTTTGGGAAAGCGGGCATCATTTCCCTTACCAGCGAGGCAGTACCGTCAGGGGAGTTGTCATCGATGACCAGAATGTCAAATGGCACTGACAGTCCGGTTATTGCCCTGACGAGGCCGGGGATATTTTCCCGTTCGTTATATGTAGGTACTATGACAAGGTTCGGCATAAAGGATCCGCTATAAATGCGAAGTTAACTATTTTTCCGACTGTGTCCTTCAATACCTGCCATATCCTCCCGTTCGGGCTTCTGATTTATGCTGACCGGGGGTTGAGTCAATCGTTCTGCCAGGTGAGGTAAAAATATTTTCGAAAAAATTTTGGAACTTTACAAGGAAGCGTTACTTTTGTCACCCCAAATGATCAATAATCAAGGGGCGTTCTTTATAGTGTGCGCTTATCAGTCCCATAGCTCAGTTGGTTAGAGCGCTACACTGATAATGTAGAGGTCCCCAGTTCAACTCTGGGTGGGACTACGAAAAAAGCAACGGGGATTTAGCTCAGTTGGCCAGAGCATCCCGAATCCGCCAGCCGGCGGATCGGGAGGGTCAAGGGTTCTGAATCCGGTTCTTTACAAAAAATGGGGATTTAGCTCAGTTGGCCAGAGCATCCCGACTTGAAAGTCGGGAGGGTCAAGGGATCTGAATCCGGTTCTTTACAAAAAATGGGGATTTAGCTCAGTTGGCCAGAGCATCCCGACTTGAAAGTCGGGAGGGTCAAGGGTTCTGAATCCGGTTCTTTACAAAAATTGGGGATTTAGCTCAGTTGGCCAGAGCACCTGCCTTGCACGCAGGGGGTCAAGGGTTCGACTCCCTTAATCTCCACAAAGAGTCTTCAGCAATGAGGACTCTTTTTTTTGTACGTGAAGCATTGGCCAGAGCATCCCGACTTTACGTCGGGAGGGTCAAGGGTTCGACTCCCTTAATCTCCACAAAGAGTCTTCAGCAATGAGGACTCTTTTTTTGTATACATTTGAATACCCAACCTGGCCTAATTTTCGTCTTCACCGCATCCAGTAATTCAAATATCCTGACAGAAATTCAAGAACACGTATGCAACTGTTGGCTGACAACAAACGCTGCCACTGTCGATAACACTCAATTTGGGACATTTAGAACAATCTTTGGGACATTGAGAAAAGTCGGTTACAGATGATAGGCTGAACTTTGCTGAAAGATTTGATATTAACTTAATCCTGTCAGCTATGAAAACAAAGACATTAATTATTGTATGCCTGCTATTGGGTATCGGTATGGCAAGACTTTCTGCTCAGACTGACGTTGTCAGAAATGTTCAGGTAGGATGGGGTTGTCCTATTTTTTGCGGAGATGTGGAAGTTGATTATCTATGGGGTGTGGGAGAAGCACAGTACATTGATCATTTTGAAAATGGTGAATGGGTATGGGAGATAATAATCTTTAAGGGTATAGGACGCAATGCTGCCAACGAAAAGTTCTCCTTCAGCGAGCAGAACAAAATTTATTTTTCCAAGAAACTCGGAGATTACACCTGGACTTCACATGACAATGTTAAAATGAGGGGTGAACATAAAACCCTCTACAATGTGTCATTGATTATAAATCCATATGACGGATCATATGAGGTAAAGAACGGAACATGTACAGGGAACAGCGAATATAAATAAACGGGTTTTAAAATATGTTACTTTCCAGCCCCCGGTGATCCCGGGGGCTTTTTTATGCCCGTGCTGCCTTATCCGGTTAGCAAGAATTCATGTCATAAATCATGATAATTCTTTAAATTCAGGGTGATATTTACATTACCTGGAATCTGCTTAAATCTAATATGAACTTTATGAAGGGAATAACTTTTTTGTCACTCATTATTTCATTACTGGTTGTATCCTGTAAAAAGAGTCCTGTTGCAGACTTCTCTTATTCAAACCCGGT
>JAKAXP010000019.1 GCA_021816545.1 Bacteroidota bacterium | reverse complement strand
CTCGGTAATGACAGGGTAGTTCTTGGGCTCTCCGGCGGCGTTGACTCTTCGGTTGCTGCGCTGCTGCTTGACAGGGCAATAGGCGACAGGCTGACTTCGATATTTGTCGATAACGGACTGCTCAGGAAGAACGAGTATGAGGCAGTCCTTGATGCCTACAGGCGGATGGGACTCAATGTAAGGGGCGTTGATGCATCGGCTGATTTTGTTGAAGGTTTGCGTGGTGTTGATGATCCCGAAAAGAAGAGAAAAATTATAGGACGGGTGTTTATTGAGGTCTTTGACCGCGAAGCACATAAGGTTCAGAATGTCAAATGGCTTGCACAGGGAACAATTTATCCTGATGTGATAGAGTCTGTATCGGTGAACGGCCCCTCGGCGACAATTAAGTCGCACCACAATGTGGGCGGCCTGCCGGAAAAGATGCACCTTAAGGTTGTGGAGCCCCTTCGACTGCTGTTCAAGGATGAGGTGAGAAGGGTAGGACACGCACTGGGCATGCCTGATGAGATACTCGGAAGGCATCCTTTCCCGGGACCCGGCCTTGCAATCAGGATAATCGGGGAGGTTACCCCTGAAAAGCTGAGTACGCTTCGCGATGCCGATGAGATATTTATTTCAGGACTGAAGAAGAACGGTTTCTATGACAGGGTATGGCAGGCTGCTGTCATTCTTCTTCCGGTGCAGTCTGTTGGTGTCATGGGTGACGAACGTACCTATGAAAATGCCGTGGTCCTAAGGGCAGTGACCTCAACTGACGGCATGACGGCCGACTGGAGTCATCTTCCTCATGAGTTCCTGGCAGAGATTTCAAACCAGATTATAAACAGGGTCAAGGGTGTAAACAGGGTGGTATACGATATCAGCTCCAAACCTCCTTCAACCATAGAATGGGAATGATTCCGGAACATTCCGGCACAGGTTATATGGATGGCCCCCGGAATATAAGGAACGGAATTTGCAGGGAAGAACAGATAAACAATTTATGATGGCTAAGAAGCTTACAGTTTTTATAGCTGCACTCCTGGTGTTCCAGGGGACGGCGCTCAGGTCTCAGGGGCTGACACAGGAGACATTCAAGATAGGTAAGACCCTAGCCCTGCTTGAGGCTATTTATGTTGACAGTGTCAACATTTCGGCCATAACGGAGCAGATGATAGTAAGCACCCTCCGTAACCTTGATCCTCACTCAGTTTACATATCTGCAAAGGATGTGGAGGAGGAGAACGAGCCGCTGCAGGGTAATTTTGAAGGCATAGGCATACAGTTCAACCTGCTTAATGATACAATTATTATTATATCTCCGATTCCCGGTGGCCCGTCTGAAAAGGTGGGCATACTGGCCGGAGACAGGATCATTTCAATTGCAGGGGAAAAGGTTACCGGTGTCGGGATGAACACCACCGGAGTACAGAAGAGGCTGAGAGGGCCCAAGGGCACAAAGGTTGATGTGACAATCTTCAGGAAGGGAGAGAAAGACCTGCTTGACTTCACCATTACCCGGGACAAGATACCTGTAAACAGTCTTGATGCGGCCTATATGGTCAATGGCAATGTCGGTTACATAAAGCTCAGCAGGTTCTCGGAACAGACAGCCGTGGAGTTTATGCAGGCAGTTGAAAGACTGCGGGCTGACAGAATGGAACACCTGGTGATTGACCTCAGGGGGAACTCCGGCGGTTACATGGTTCCTGCAGTACAGATTGCCGATGAACTTCTCCCGGGGAAGGAACTCATTGTTTACCTCCAGGGGCTGCATACATCGAGGCAGGATTACAACTCTGCCCCTTCAGGAGTCCTGACCCGGGCACGGGTTGCAGTCCTCATTGATGAGGGTTCTGCATCGGCAAGCGAGATCCTTGCCGGGGCGGTGCAGGACTGGGACAGGGGCGTTATAATCGGACGAAGGAGTTTTGGCAAAGGATTGGTGCAGAACAGGTTTCCCCTTCCGGACGGTTCGGAGATCAGGCTCACAATCGCCCGTTATTATACCCCTTCGGGACGATCCATCCAGACTCCGTATAACGAAGGATTTGACAAATATTTCCAGACTTTCTACAGCAGGTATTTCAACGGCGAACTGATCCATCCAGACAGTCTCAACCTCCCGGATTCACTGAGAGCATTTACAATAAAGAATAAAAGGATTGTTTACGGCGGCGGAGGCATCAGCCCGGATATTTTCATTCCCATAGATACTTCCTATTACTCCGATTATTACCGTGACCTGATCAGGACCTCTTCGCTGACGAACTTCATGCTTTCATACACTGACATGAACAGGAAGCAGTTCACCCGCAGGTACAAAACCTTTGATTCGTTCAACAGGGACTTTGAGATTGACGCCACTGCCATTGAAGGTCTGAAGGCAGCAGGGGAGAAGAACGGGGTGAAGTTTGACCAGGGGCAGTATGATGTAAGTGCGCCTGAGATTAAGAAAGTGATGAAGGCCCTGGTTGCCCGCGACCTGTGGGACATGAGTGAATACTTCATGGTGGTGAATGATGATGATTATGCTCTCAGGCGTGCATTGGAGGTGCTTGATGATCAGGCGCTCTATGACACTCTGCTTGGTTACCGGAAGCAGCAGTAATGAAGCTGATTGCAAAAACCCACTACGGACTTGAGCAGGTCCTTGCTGAGGAACTGAAGGAGCTTGGCGCCACCGGTGTCAGCGTGCTCAACAGGGCTGTTGCCTTCGAAGGGTCGAAGCTGCTTCTCTATTCGGTCAATTACCGTAGCAGGCTGGCTCTGTCGGTCCTGGTTCCGGTCTCATCATTCGGCATTTCAGGCCAGAAGGACCTGTATAACGGGGCTGTGGCAGTTGACTGGGACCGTTATCTTGATCCTGCAAAGACCTTTGCTGTTTCAGCAGTTGCAAATTCGCCGCATTTTCCCCATTCGGGTTATGCCGCACTGGTTGTTAAGGACGCCATTGCCGACTTCTTCCGGAGGCTTACGCTGGGGCGCCCGTCAGTTGATGTGCGTGACCCGGACCTTCTTGTCAATGTTCACATAAGCAATGACCGGGTGAATATTTCCCTTGACTCGACTGTTGTGCCTCTTTACAGGAGGGGATACCGGCAGGGTAAGTCTGAGGCGCCTCTCGGCGAAGTGCTTGCTGCCGGAATGATAACCCTGGCGGGATGGAAGGCCGGAACTCCCTTTGCTGACGGTATGTGCGGGTCAGGGACTATTATTACCGAGGCAGGACTGATGGCCTGCAACATAGCACCGGGGAAATTCAGGAAGAGCTTCGGATTCATGCGGTGGAAAGATTTTGACCCTGCGCTCTTCAGGTCAGTGAAGTTTGATGCCGAAAAGCGGGAGAGAAGATCACCTGTGAAGATTTTCGGAAGTGACATCTCCCCGGAAGCCTGCGCCACTGCCCGTGGAAACATAAAGGCGGCAGGACTTGAAGGCACTGTTGTTGCGGAGGAGCGCGATTTCTTTGCATCACCTCCGCCTGCTGAAGGCGGAACGCTTATAATAAATCCCCCTTATGGCCACCGCATCGGGACTCCTGACATGGCAGAGTTCTACGGTAAGATAGGTACTGTGCTCAAGCACAGCTATGAGGGGTATACCGCATGGATACTGTCAGGTGACAAGGGTGCACTCAAACAGGTAGCCCTCAAGCCTTTCAGGAAGTTTGACCTGCTTAACGGTGATATTGAATGCCGGTTCCAGGGTTATGAGCTATACGGCGGAACCAGGAAGAACCGTGTATCCGATACTGTCTGAGAATACTGTCGTCAGCCCTGATGCAACCATTTCTGAAAAAAGGTTGTCATATCCAAAATAATGATACGGTATGTTGGCTATTAGCTACAATAATCTATTTTTGTTACTCGTTTTAGCTTTTGATACTTGCACAGAGGCCCGATGAGCTTTGACCTTGAAAATCTTGTTAGCGACCTTGACATCAGGGGAGCAGTCCTTTACTACAAGGGAAATGTTGATTCGGACACGATCACGAAAGCTCTGGACCTTGTTGAAAGAAAGCTGTTTGCGACGCGTGAAGCCCCGAGGCTGAGGAAGAAGGTTTACAATGTTCTTGTTGAGAGCCTTCAGAATCTTTATCATCACTCAGACAGGGTGCCGAGAGGCTACCATTCAGCAAAGCCTGACAGGTTCGGCCTGGTGGTCATGGAAAAGCTCGGGAGGGGTTACCGCATCACGACCTGCAACTTTGTGGACACTGTGAGAGTAAAGGAGCTGGAGGAAAAACTGACCCGGATAAACCGTTCCACTCCAGAGGAGATCAAGGAGCAATACAAGGATATCCTTAATCACCAGGAGATAACGGCAAAGGGGCTTGGGGGACTGGGTTTGCTTGACATTGCCAGGAAGACAGGCCACCGCATCGATTTCAGGTTCAAGAAATACGATAACCTGAATACTGCTTTCCGGCTCAGTGCAGTTGTGGCACCGGTATAATTGAATTAACAAAAACAGATAGCTATGGAACCGATCATTATTGAAGGAACACCGAAGACACCGTCCATTAAATTTGACGCAAGGGAAGGAGTCTTTGAGATCAAGGGGAGATCAATACCCGAGAACTCGGTGGAGTTTTACAAACCGCTTAACGAATGGCTTGACCAATACATGCAGGGACCGCTTGACAAGACCGTGGTGAATATCAGGCTGGAGTATTTCAATACAAGTTCCTCAAAGTGCATTCTTGACGTCTTCAAGCGCCTGGAGTCTATTCACAGGTCAAAGCATGATGTTGAAATAAACTGGTTCTACGAGGAGGACGATGAAGATATGCTTGAGGCAGGTGAGGACTATGATTCCATCATCAAGGTGCCTTTCAAGATGATTGAGATTGTTGAATAATTCCCGGGGAACAGGATTTAAGATCGGTTATGATATGAATGGGGGGTGTCCGCCGTGTGGCGGATACCCCCTTCTCTTTGTATCCCCCTTATCGGGCTGATTTTCTTTCGCGCCTGTCGCGCATGACCCTCATAAACTTTTCCGAGGAGTCAAGAATACGATGCAGTACCCTGAAATACAGGAGTATGTAGAGGCATATGGTCATGAACCAGATAACCACTGTGTTGACTGCCAGTGTTCCGGCAAAGAGTCCGAACAGTTGCTTCTGCGGGGCGTAGAAATGAGCCTTTACAAGCGGGTGAACCGGGTCAAAGAAAATCTGGTCGTAGTTCTGGTAAAGCCTGTCATGGTATCGCTTAATCTTGTCCTTTTCGTTATCGTTTCTGACGAACTCTTCAAGTGATTCGTTCGTGTACTGCTTCTTCAGCCTGATAAACGCCTCCCTGTCAGCCTGTTCATAAGCCATAATTGCCTGGTCACGTGCTTCGACGGTTTTCCTGGAGACTTCGATATAATACTTTCGGACCCTTTCAATGTAATCACGTGCCGCAGCTACAGATTCAGGGGTTATGGCATCAGGATTGATCAAACGAAGGTCGAATGTGACTGCCGGGGTAAATGCAAGTTCTTCCCCTATCTCATTCCTTATCAGCATCATATCCCTACGGGCGGATTCATCTAACCGCTCCCGCTCGAGATTACTCTCCAGCCTTGAGAGTATGCTCTTCATTTCATTGTACCAGATATCCTTCCTGAACTTCGCAATGCTTATCACCTTGTCAAAGCGGTAGAATTCCCTCTCGAACCTGTTATTCATGAACTGGTCTACTGCAAGGGCCTCATAACCCCACCTGGCAGCAATGATCTCTCCGTAAACCGGGATGGAAACGGGAGATGATATTGTCGGATTCAGCTTGTCATATTTTACAATGATGCCGCTCAGTATGATCTGCGGGATGACGAGGAACGGTATCAGGATATAAATTGTGACAACGGTTTTGAAACTGTCCGAGATGAGAAGTCCCATCATGTTTGATGTTGCCCAGCAGGAGAAGAGGACCAGCCAGTACTCGAACCACATACCCCTTATGCCGAAGATGGAGTTGCCGACCGCCACGAAGGTGGCAGCCTGGATGGCTGATATCAGGAACTGCACACCTATCTTTGAGAGAAGGTAGCTGTTCCAGCTCAGGTTGAGGAAGGCTTCCCTCTTCAGTATTTTCCTGTCCTTAATGATCTCCTCGGCACTGACAGTCAGCCCCATGAATATGGCCACGATTACTGACATGAAAATGTAAACCGGAAGGTTGCTGTTCTGCAGCAGCGTGTAGGAAGGCTGGCTCACGCTTTCATCAAAATACCTGATGATGAATGCAAGGAACAGTGCCAGCACAGGTGCCTCCAGGAGTGTAATAATGAGATATTGGGCGTCAGAGAGCTTGGCCAGTATGTCGCGGGTGACGAAAACGGTGAATTGCTTAAATCTGCCCGGCGTGCGGAGGGTTATCTCGGGAATACCGTTTCCTCCCCTGGGATGGGGTGGACGCTCTTCCTTGCGGGAGTCAAAGTAGGTGCTCCATTCCGGCGGCGAAACCTTTCTCGTCATTGTCGGGCGCCCGAACTCGTCAAGCACCTTTGACTCAACTATACTGAAGATCTGTTCAGGATTGACATTGCCGCATGCATGACATTCACTGTCATTGTACCGGGGAAGCTGCATCCTGTCCTTGAAGTAACCGATGGAGCCGACCGGGATGCCGTAGTATATCATGTAGCCGCCTGTATCGAGGAAGATCAGCCTGTCAAACATCTTGAAAATGTCAGAGGAGGGCTGATGAATAACCACGAAAATAAGCTTGCCCTTGAGTTTAAGGTCGTTAAGCAGGTCAAGTATGTTTTCCGAATCGAGGGATGAGAGTCCGGATGTGGGCTCATCGAGGAACATGATTGCCGGTTCCCTTATCAGCTCCAGTGAGATGTTAAGTCTCTTGCGCTGCCCTCCGGAAATCTTCTTGTTGAGCGGTGTGCCCACCTTCATGTCCTTGATGTCATAAAGCCCGAGGCTGTGCAACACCTCGTCCACCTTCCGGGTAATGGCTTCATCGTCGAGGTTGCCGAAGCACAGCCTGGCGTTGTAGAAGAGGTTTTCAAAGACTGTCAGCTCTTCAATGAGGAGGTCATCCTGTGATACATAGCCTATCAGCCCCTTAATTTTTTCAGGCTCGGTGTGGATATTGACCCCGTTGATGAGCACCTCACCCGAGTCGGGTCTGTTTGTGCCGTTGAGGACGCTGAGGAGCGTTGACTTTCCGGCTCCGGAGGCTCCCATAATGCCGACGAGCCTGCCGGACTCTTCCGCGAAGCTCATCCGGTGCAGTCCAACCTGTCCCCCCTTGAACTTGTATTCAATTTCACTGACCTCATAAACGACCCTTGATGCGAGGGCGCTCTCATCCAGGAACTGCCTGATGACCTCGGAGTAATAGATGGGTTTGCTGCTCATGAACTTCAGTGAGGCACCCCTCTCAAAGAGATAAACCTTGTCCTCATGCCTCAGCTGGCCGCTGAGAAGCAGTTCCCCGGTGCCGAATGACCTGACAAACAGCATATCGGCCTGGGGCAGATTCAGCACCCTTACCTGGCCGCGGAATGAGTGGTTTACTATGTGGTGGGTCTTTTCATACTTTGTGACACGGTCGTTGTCAATTACCAGAACCTGTGAGGATTCAGGAATCTCCTCAGGCGATGAAAGTACGAACTGCTGGATCAGCTGGTAGTCTTCGGGATTGATATTGAATCCCTCGGCTGCGGTAATTATGAATTCCAGTTCGGTGTTGCTGACCCCCTTATGGTCTGACCGGCAGTATTCCAGAAGCTGGACCAGGACGATTATTTTCTGGTTGAGGGTGAGCTGTATCCCGATATCGAAGCATATCTTGATGATTCTCACTGAAATGGCTGCGTTTCTGCGGGCTTCGTTTCCCTTTCTGAGCCTCTGCTGGGCTTCGGCATAGTAAGTATCAAAGATCTTCAGGTAAGCTCTCACACCTTCCTGGTTGAGCTGCGGTCTGAGAAATGCCTCAACCACTCCCCGCCTGTCGTTTTCATTGCCCTGGGCAGGAGCAATGATGGCAAAGAGGTGCATCAGTGTATTGAGTATTTTCTCGTTCATCCCGCAGAAATATCAGAAACTGTATTCCGGTTCCTGAGTTTTATATAACGGCCCGGAATAACCTATATTATGCTTTCTCTGTCATAATGGCATGAATATGGCCTCGTACTGCGATTGGCAAAAAAATTGAACAAGGTTGGAAAAAAGTCTGAAAAGATGAATTTCGAGAATTTTACAATAAAGGCCCAGGAGGCTGTACAGAAGGCTGTGACCATAGCTTCGGGCAAGGGTCAGCAGGCTGTTGAGTGCGGTCATCTCCTCAAGGGGATAATGACGGAGGCTGAGAGCATTGTATCATATATAATTTCAAAGACCGGCGGCAATACGGCTTCCTTCGGCAAAGCGCTTGATGCGATAATAGATGGTTATCCGCGTGTCAGCGGGGGAGAACCCTATTTCTCGCAGGATGCATCCGGTGCCTTCAGACGCGCCGCGGACCATGCTGCCAGGATGCAGGACAGGTTCGTTTCTGTGGAACATCTCCTGCTGGCATTATCTGAGTCGTCAGGCAATGTAGCCCGGCTGATGAAAGACAGCGGACTCGACACGGCGGCACTTATTACCGCGATAGCTGATTTGCGCAAGGGCGCGAAGGTGAACAGCCAGACATCTGAGGAGACATATGACTCGCTGAACAGGTATGCTATAGACCTGAACGAGCGGGCCAGGGCCGGAAAGCTTGACCCGGTCATAGGCCGCGATGAAGAGATCAGGAGGGTGCTGCAGATACTGTCGCGAAGAACAAAGAATAATCCTATCCTGGTAGGTGAACCGGGAGTTGGCAAGACTGCAATAGCCGAAGGTATTGCGCACAGGATAGTGCGCGGAGACGTTCCCGAAGACCTGACCCAGAAACGAATATTCTCACTGGACATGGGTGCCCTGATTGCCGGCGCAAAGTACAAGGGAGAATTCGAGGAAAGACTCAAGTCAGTTGTAAATGAGGTGATAGCATCGGACGGCGATGTGATCCTGTTCATCGATGAGATACACACCCTGGTGGGTGCAGGGAAAGGGGAAGGGGCCATGGACGCTGCCAATATCCTGAAGCCGGCGCTTGCAAAGGGTGAGCTTCGCGCCATTGGCGCAACAACGCTCAACGAATACCAGAAGTATTTTGAGACTGACAAGGCCCTTGAGAGGCGTTTCCAGGTTGTGATGATCAATGAACCTGACAGGGCTGATGCAATCTCAATACTCAGGGGCCTGCGCGAGAAGTACGAGGCTCATCACAAGGTTATCATCAGGGATGAAGCCATAATTGCCGCGGTGGACCTGTCTTACCGGTATATTACCGACAGGTTCCTTCCCGACAAGGCCATTGACCTGATTGATGAGGCTGCCGCCAGGCTCAGGCTGGAAATGAACTCTGTGCCAGAGGAAATAGATACGGCTGACAGGCAGATAAGGCAACTTGAGATAGAGCGGGAGGCGGTGAAGCGCGACGGCGACACCGTCAAGGAGAAGGAACTCTCAAGGGAGATTGCCGATCTTGCAGCCGGCCGTGATGAGCTCAAGGCACGGTGGCGTGCCGAGAAGGAGCTGGTGGAGAGTCTGCAGAAGAAGAAACAGGCAGCCGAAGAACTCAGGTTTGAGGCAGAGAGGGCAGAGAGGGCCGGTGACTATGGCAGGGTTGCGGAAATCCGCTACGGCAAACTGATTGAAAACGAGAAGGAAATAGAAAAGCTGAACAGGGCCATTGAGGAAAAGCGCAATGCCGGTTCAATGATTCGTGACGATGTAAGATCGGATGACATAGCGGAGATCGTTTCCAGGTGGACTGGTATACCCGTTTCACGAATGCTTGAGAGCGAAAAGGAAAAGCTGCTGAGGCTGGAGGAGGAACTTCACCGGAGGGTTGTTGGCCAGGATGAGGCTATCAGGGCTGTCTCCGATGCCGTTCGGCGGTCAAGGGCAGGGCTGCAGGATGAGAAGAGGCCGGTTGGGTCCTTTATTTTCCTTGGTACCACCGGTGTGGGCAAGACTGAACTGGCAAGGGCCCTGGCGGAGTTTCTCTTCAATGATGAGAACCTGCTTACCCGGATAGACATGACCGAATACCAGGAGCGCCACAGCGTCTCGAGGCTGATAGGGGCCCCTCCCGGCTATGTTGGATATGACGAGGGTGGACAGCTAACCGAAGCCATCAGGCACAAACCATATTCCGTGGTGCTGCTTGACGAGATTGAAAAGGCTCATCCCGATGTGTTCAACATTCTGCTGCAGGTGCTTGATGACGGCAGGCTGACAGACAACAAGGGCAGGACCGTCAACTTCCGCAACACTATAGTAATAATGACATCCAACCTGGGCTCTTCACTGATACGTGAAAGCATTGACATTGCCGGCGGTGAGCTGACGGAGGATAAGGCTGACAGGCTCAGGGAGGAGCTGATCCAGATGCTGCGCAGCACCCTCAGGCCTGAGTTTGTCAACCGCGTTGACGAGATAGTCATGTTCCGGCCTCTTACCCTTGAACAGATCAGGGAGATAGTGAGGATGCAGTTTGACAGGGTTGCCCGGATGCTTGAGGAAAAGGGTATCAACAGCGAAATGACGGAGAAGGCTGTGGCATGGCTGGCTGACAGGGGATTTGATCCGCTGTTCGGGGCTAGACCTGTGAAGCGACTGATTCAGAAGGAGATAGTTAATGAACTGTCAAAGCAGATAATTGCCGGTACTGTTGACCGGAGTAGAAAAGTGACGATTGATGTCCGGAGCGGTTCACTGGTGATGACGAATGCCTAATATGGCGAACTCTGGCGGAAGCTCTCGAGACAGGTAGCCCGGTCAGGGTAGATGTCAAGCGACTGGTGCAGCTGAAGCATCTCAAACAGCTCACTGGCTCCCGGAGTCAGCGAGCATAACCTGTAGGTGCAGTAGTTAGACCTCGCTACCCGCAACATGTAGAGAAACATTGCAAAAGCGGTGCTGTCAAGATAGTTGACACCGTCCATGTCAATGACAACCTTTGTGTAAGGTGTCTCAAACAGTTTCATTATCACGGGCCTTATGACATCAACGTTAAGGGCATTGATCCGGTCAGTCCGGAACCAGAGGATGTCAACCCCGTCTTCTCTTTCGGTCTCTACCATGTTGTGTCAGCGGTTTTTGCCGAGGTAATCATTCACCTCTTCCATTACTGTGGTTGTGTCAGCCTCGAACCTTGTGATGAATCCGATGTATTTTTCCTTCTGTTCGCCGGCCTTGGCCAGCAATTCAAACTCCTTCAGCATCTTCGCGGTCTCTTCCATCCCGAGCACCGTGACGGATCCTTTGGCCTTGTGTGCAAGCAGGCCAAGCTCATAATGCTTTTCCTGTTCAAGCAGGCTCCTCATTCCGGTCAGGAATTCCGGGACCTGGCTGCCGAATATCCCGGCTATTTCTGACATGACCTCCATGTCGCCTCCGGTGATACTCAGCAGGTAATCAGGTTTGAAAATCGTGTATTCCATCTCACTGCCGTTTTATTGCTGCTGCAAATATAGGGATTATGAAACCATCAGAGTATGAGAAATGTCTGAAAGAGCCGTCCAAAAATGATTTTAAGCAGTTTTTTATCATCCGAAAAACCCTACTTTTGTTATAAAACCAAAAGCTTAATAAAATGAAAAACACTCCTTTTCTAAAGTACCATGAGGCCCTCGGAGCCAGGATCATTCCTTTTGCCGGCTACAATATGCCTGTTGAGTATACGGGCATAACTGAAGAGCATCTGGCAGTACGTTCCGGGGTGGGTGTATTTGATGTTTCGCATATGGGTGAATTCTGGGTTAACGGTCCGCGTGCCCTTGATTTCCTTCAGCATATCACTTCCAATGATGTATCAGCCCTTACCGACGGAAAGGTACAGTATACATGTTTCCCGAACGGCAAGGGCGGTATTGTTGATGATCTTCTTGTTTACCGGTTCAGCGCAGAAAAGTATCTTCTGGTTGTCAATGCCGCCAACATAGACAAGGACTGGGAGTGGTGCGTCAGGAATGCTGCTGCCTTCGGCATAACAGCCGGCCCGGGAAAGGATATGAACAATGCCTCCGAAGGGACAGCCCAGCTGGCAGTCCAGGGTCCGCTTGCACTCAAAGCCATGCAGAAGCTGACCGACGTGACAATCACGGATATGGAATATTACACATTCAAGGTTATAAAGTTTGCCGGAATTGATGATGTCATCTTTTCAACCACCGGTTATACAGGTTCAGGCGGATGTGAGATATATGTAAGGAATGCGGATGCTCCCCGTCTCTGGGAGGAGGTCTTCAGGGCAGGAGCTGAGTTCGGGATCAAACCTGTTGGGCTTGGTGCAAGGGATACACTTCGCCTGGAAATGGGATTCTGCCTGTACGGGAATGACATCAATGACACCACTTCACCGATTGAGGCCGGGCTAGGCTGGATAACCAAATTCGTGCCTGGCAAGGATTTTATCGACAGGGATCTTCTCCTCAAACAGAAGGAAGAGGGTACTGAAAGGCGCCTCAAGGCCTTTGTTATGATTGATAAGGGAATTCCCCGTCAGCACTACGAGGTGGTTGACGGCCAGGGGAACCTGATAGGGGAGGTCACTTCCGGGACGATGGCCCCTTCACTTAAACAGGGAATTGGAATGGCGTACCTTAACAAGGGATTCTGGAAGAATGACACCGAGATATTCATCCGTGTAAGGGGCAGAGACCTGAAGGCAAAGGTTTGCGCTTTGCCGTTCTATAAACAGTGAATATTACACGGTAGTCGTTCCGACATGACACAGAAGAGCCTGGAAATATGCTTTACACCCGCAGCCTTTGAAGCCCATGCTGACAGCGAGGCTGTGGTGGTGGTAGTGGATGTTCTCCGGGCTACAAGTTCCATCTGCACCGCATTTGCCAACGGCGTCAGGGAGATCATCCCTGTCGCAACCGTAGAAGAGGCACGGGAGATGAAGGCCCGGGGATACCTGCTCGCCGCTGAGCGTGACGGTTATATCCTTGACTTCGCCGATTTCGGCAACTCACCGTTCAACTTCTCTCCGGAAAGGGTGAGGGGAAGGAGTGTGGCATACAGCACCACAAACGGTACCGGTATCATGAAACAGGCGGCCGTATGTCATGATGTGGTCATTGGCTCATGGCTGAACCTGTCTGCCCTCTGCAAATGGATTGAAGGGCAGGACAGGAAGGTTGTAATTGTATGTGCAGGATGGAAGAAACGATTCAGCCTAGAGGATGCCGTATGTGCCGGCGCTATTGCTGAACGGTTGCTGGAGAGCGGCAGGTTTTCCACAATCTGCGACTCGGTCCATGCTGCCACTGACCTGTGGAATGTTGCCAGGAATGACCTGCTGGGATACATTGAAAAGGCCGCCCAGAGGTCACGTCTGAGAGACAAGGGACTGGATGACTGTATTCCTTATTGTCATACATTTGATGTGACCGATGTAATACCGGTGCTGCGGGGAGACAGGCTTGTGGCCCTTTGAACAATGATACGGCAGGGTGGGTGATTCCCGTGCTGTCGGTTGTAACAGTTTGAGAATAAACTACTAAACAACATAAACTTACAAGAGATGAAAAAACACAATTTCTACGCAGGACCCTCAATCATGCCTCAGTACACGAATGAGAAGGTGATTGAAGCAATCAGGGATTTCGCAGGAACCGGACTTTCAATCATGGAGGTCTCACACCGCAGCAAGGAATTTGAGGCTGTCATGGCAAGCGCAGTCAGCCATATCAAGGAGCTGCTTGACGTTCCGGCAGGGTATTCGGTGATTTTCCTCGGCGGCGGCGCCAGCCTTCAGTTTGCAATGGTACCTATGAATATGCTCGAGAAGAAGGCTGCATACATCAATACAGGCGAGTGGGCAGGCAAAGCACTCAAGGAAGCCAAATTCTTTGGCGAGGTGGTTGAGGTGGCTTCATCAAAAGACAGGAATTTCAATTACATACCGAAGAACTATGTTGTTCCCTCGGATGCTGATTACTTCCATATTACAACAAACAATACAATTTTCGGTACTGAATTGAAGAAGGATCCCGATGTGAATGTTCCGCTTGTAGCCGATATGTCATCTGATATCTTCAGCCGCCCGGTTGATGTATCCAAATACTCTATCATCTACGGCGGTGCGCAGAAGAACCTTGCGCCGGCAGGTGTCACATTTGTGATTATAAAGGATTCTGCCCTTGGCAAGGTTACCCGTCCTATCCCGACGATGCTGAATTACAAGACCCACATTGAGAAGGAGTCAATGTTCAACACTCCGCCGGTTCTTCCGGTATTTGCCGCACTGAAGACTCTTGAGTGGCTGAAGCAGAAGGGTGGGGTTGCTGCAATGCAGAAGATCAACCAGGAGAAAGCTGCGCTGCTGTATGACGAAATCGAGCGCAACAAGCTCTTCCAGGTTACGGTTCCTGATCCCGAGGACAGGTCTCTCATGAACGTATGCTTTGTCATGTCAGACAATTACAAGGAACTTGAGAAGGAGTTTGGTGATTTTGCCAAGTCGAAGGGTATGGTTGGAATAGCAGGGCACCGTTCTGTGGGAGGCTTCCGCGCATCTCTCTACAATGCCCTGCCAATTGAGAGCGTGAGTGCTCTTGTTGACTGCATGAAGGAATTTGCCAATAAATACTAAAAAGAACAGGAGGAAGAGATGAAGATTCTGGTTGCAACTGACAAGCCATTCGCCCCCGTTGCGGTCACCATGATACGCGAGGTGGTGGATAAGGCGGGGCATACCCTTGCCCTGCTTGAGAAATACAAGACTCCGCAGGAGCTTCATGCAGCGGTGGCTGACGCCGATGCAATGATAGTCCGCTCTGACATCGTGGATGCTGCCGTGATAGCAGCAGCACCCAAACTGAAGATAGTTGTCAGGGCCGGGGCCGGCTATGACAATCTTGACCTCAATGCCTGCACTGCAGCAAATGTGGTTGCCATGAATACTCCCGGCCAGAACTCAAACGCCGTTGCCGAGCTGGCGTTCGGTATGATGGTCTACGGTGCACGCGGGGGCTTCGACGGCAAGTCGGGTTCAGAGCTTATGGGCAAGACCCTGGGTCTGCATGCCTTCGGCGCTGTGGGAAGATGCATGGCTCGCATAGCGGCAGGGTTTGGGATGAAGGTTTGTGCCTTTGACCCGTTTGTTGACGCAAAGGTAATTTCTGAAGCCGGTGTTACCCGGGTGACAACACTTGAAGAGTTGTACTCGGGCTGCCAGTATGTGTCACTTCATATACCTGCAAATGAAAAAACAAAGGGCTCAATAGGTGAGAGACTGCTCTCACTAATGCCGCAGGGCGCAGTGCTTGTAAATACAGCACGTAAAGAGGTAATAAATGAAGCAGAACTGGTTGCCGTCATGGAAAAAAGGAGCGATATGAAGTATCTGTCCGATGTTGCGCCTGACAATGCAGAGCTTTTTGCCCAGAAATTTGCCGGACGCTTTTTCTTTACTCCAAAGAAGATGGGAGCCCAGACAGAAGAGGCAAACATCAACGCCGGGGTTGCTGCTGCCCGTCAGATAGTGTCATTCTTTGCTACCGGCAACGAAACATTCAGAGTCAACAAAGCAAAATAGAAAAGAGAAAATTCAGATATGGCTGTTGTTAAACCATTCCGGGGGCTCAGGCCCCCGGCCAATCTGGCATCGGAGATTGCCTGCCTTCCCTATGACGTAATGAACTCCGAGGAGGCTGCCGCCATGGCAAAGGGTAAGGAAAAATCGCTGCTTCACATTACAAAGGCTGAGATAGATTTGCCGCAGGGCACCGATGTACATTCAGAGGAGGTCTACCAGAAGGCTGTCGATAACTTCGCCGAATGGCAGAAGAGGGGATGGCTGATCGATGACCGTGAGAGACACTTTTACATCTATGCCCAGACCATGAGCGGCCGCACACAGTACGGCATAGTGGGTGCAGCAGCAGTGCAGGACTATCTCTCAGGGGTGATAAAGAAGCATGAGCTTACCCGCCCAGACAAGGAAGAGGACCGCATGGTGCACGTCAGGGCGAACAATGCCAATATTGAGCCTGTGTTTTTTGCCTACCCGGCTGTGAAGGAACTTGATAAAATAGTTGAGCGGATTGTGAAGAAGGACAAGCCCGAATATGACTTCGTTGCCGAAGACGGTATCGGCCACCACTTCTGGGTTGTATGGGATGCAAAAACCAACGATACAATTGAAAAGCTTTTTGCTGAAAAGGTTCCTTTTATGTATGTTGCTGATGGTCATCACCGTACGGCAGCTGCAGCTCTTGTAGGCAAGGAGAAGAAGGAAAAGAATCATTCCCACCGGGGCGATGAAGAGTACAATTTCTTCATGGCTGTGATTTTCCCGGACAATCAGCTCAAGATATTTGACTACAACCGTGTTGTCAAGGACCTGAACGGGATGACACCCGCACAGTTCATCGAAAAGCTGAAGGAATCGTTTGACGTGAAGGAAAAGGGGTCGCGGACCCACAGACCCTCTAAGCTGCATAACTTCGGTATGTACCTTGACGGAAAATGGTACAGCCTGACTGCAAGGAAGGGGACATACAATGACGACGATCCTATCGGGTCACTGGATGTGACAGTCCTTACGGAGAAGGTCCTTCTACCGTTGCTTGACATACAGGATCTGAGGCGTTCGAAACGGATTGATTTCGTCGGAGGAATCAGGGGATTGGGTGAACTTAAGAAAAGGGTTGACAGCGGTGAGATGAAGGTGGCATTTGCACTCTACCCGGTCTCCATGAAACAGCTTATCACCATTGCTGACACAGGCAACATAATGCCTCCCAAGACTACGTGGTTCGAGCCAAAGCTGAGGAGCGGGCTGGTGATCCACAAGCTCGACTGAGGATATACAGTGCCGTGATGAACAGCATAGCAGAAAACATCAGGAAGCTGAAGGAAGAGCTGCCGGAGCGTGTAAGCGTGGTGGCGGTCACCAAGACCCGCACACCTGAAGAGGCTCTTGAGGCATACAATGCCGGTCTCCGCAATTTCGGTGAGAACCGTGTGCAGGAACTGGTAAACAAGAAGCCACTGCTTCCTGATGATATATCATGGCACATAATAGGGCATCTGCAGTCGA
>JAKAXP010000265.1 GCA_021816545.1 Bacteroidota bacterium | reverse complement strand
CAGTCCTTTTTCCGCGAGTGAATCCAGGCTTGTCTTTTCACCGCTGTACTGAACCACCTGTTTTTCAAGTGATACCATATCACCTGTCAGTCCGCTTTCAGGGAGCCTGCGCAATGTAACCACCACCGGAAGCTCCTGTCCTGCCTTCAACTCGTAAAAGGAGACGGAAGCCATCACATTGCCAAACTCGTCCCTGTTGCCTGTTGTAAGCATATATGTTCCCGGGTCAAGTGCCAGGCGGTCATTGAGTTCACTGATCTTTATGCCGTAACCGTAGTCAAGGGTATTGAATCTCCCGCTTTCAAGATGAGCCAGGGTAAAGTGGACATGATATTCGGGTTCCTGACCGGCATCACCGTTAACAAAGCGTATATATCCCGGGGTGCCGGAGGGTTTCTTTTCGCCGGAAAACCAGACTTCATGCCACTCCCCTCCTGAATGATACTGAGGCCTTCCGGTACCCGGGGCAAGGCGTGAAGGTATACCGGCACTCCGGTACAGTGCAACAAGGAATATATCCCTTGAATGACTGTCTGCCATCCGGAGCCTTAGAACTCCGGCAGGAGTCAGAGGCACAGAGTAGTGATTCTCTCCGGGGCTGACTGCAATTTCGGTATCAGTCCATGTTACAGCTGCCGCAGGATCGGACCGGAATGAATCCAGCAGATCTCCCGGCAGGGATTTGAAGACACTCCTGAATGGTGAAAGGAGTTCATTGGAAATCCGCGGAGACAATACATACATGTCGTACAGTGATGTGTCGCTCCCGGGGGCTGGCTGAGGAGCATTGACAAGGTGATCGTCAAGAATTTCTGTCGGTGTGTCGCGGAGATCCTTGTCTGAAATATTCTGCAGTATGCGCATCGCAAGGCCGGCCTTTTCGCCAGATTTACGGATGAATTCACTGATTCCCCTGTAGTTTCCCATGGATGTCTTCAGGATTCCAGCAACACTGCCGGAGGGCAGCCCAACTTCACCGGCGATCTCCTCTGCACTTATGCCGGTCATCCAGGAACTGATATATGCATTCCTGATGCTGTCTCCCCTGCGGTTCAGGGTGTTATTCATCTCTGCCAGTGCCGGGTCAATTCCGGGGTACGGTTCAGGAATCTCAGGCACCCGGAGGTCAACAGGCACTAACCCTGAAGGGATCTCGGATGTAAGGGAGACATTCACCACGGTGTCTTCCGGCTGAGCAAGGGAGAACCCGAATTCAGTTCCGTTATCAGCCCATATCAGCAGCGATCCATACCCAGTTATAAGGGAGGATACTCCGTTGCTGTCCGAGACCAGCCTTGCAAGCGGATAGAACTCCGCATAATTGAAGAGGAGGTAGCTTGCTGTGGCTCCGGGCACGGATGCTCCATTCCTGTCAGATATTCTCACTTTCAAGTTTTTGGTCTCCGCATACCGGTGCAGTGTATTGATTTCGGTGAAGAGAGGATCTCTCCTGATTACCTGCTCATCTCCATTATAGATTCCGTATGCCTTTGTATGTACAAGCATAGCCCTGCGGGCCGGTTCGGTGAACCAGCCCCTGTCAGGGACGGGTTCTGGTTCGCATGCTCCAAGGTAATGCCATGATCCGTCGACCCAGAACTCCACCCATGCATGGTTGTCATCAGTATGAGCCCACCTTGGGGTATAGACCTGGCGGGCCGGAATGGCTACGGTACGCAAGGCAGAGACGGCAAACGTTGATTCCTCGCCGCACCGGCCGCGGGCTGAAAGCATTGTGGCCAGCGGCGCCGAGGTGCGGGAGTCGGCAGCCTGGTAAGCAACCTTCTCCTGGCACCAGCGGTTTACTTCCAGTGCGGCTTCCATGGCCGTCAGGCCCTGAACACGCATCTTCAGTTCATCATAGCATGTGATGCGGAAATCATCCGGATTTTCATTATTGACCCTCGGAGGAAGTACAAAATTCAGAAAGATCTCTGACGGAACGGATCTGCCCCATGGCATTTCTTCCTTTGCCTTCAGTGCGGCGGCGGCATTGTCAGCCAGGTAACGGGGTTCATAAACAGCCAGGTCACTCAGGGGCATGTAGGCAAGAAGGAAGGTGACGGCTTCCTTCAGGGATGCGTCACCAACCGTGTCTGCCATGCCAAAGAGATCACCGCGCACCCCGGACCAGATCCCGGATCTTGCACGGTAATCACCGGCTACCGATTCGCGTAATGATTTATCTTCAATAAGATGGCCGCTGCTGCAAGAGAGCAGCACTGCCATGGACATTAAAACCGGCAGCCTGATGATCCGTGTCATTGTGAGTTATTTTTGATAAGAGCCACAGCTGCTCCTGACCAGCAGTTCAGGAGCCATATTAACCTGGCGCTTATATTTGCTCTTGCCCTGGTTCTTGACTTCTGACCAGATGATGTTTGCCACCTTCAGCGACATGGCCGAGAGAGGCCTGCGCAGGCGGGTGACGGGAGTGGTCAGCAGGTCAAAACCGATGCCGTCTTCCATTGAGACCAGCGCCACATCCTGAGGGATGCGGATGTTCTTTTCCTGAAGTGCGAGGTAAAGCGGGAAGACCAGCGGTGAATTCAGGACGATAATTGCATCACTCCTGTGAGGAGGCCTGAGGAAGTTCTCAATGGCGGAGAAATCAAACTTCTCCCCTGCCTTAGGCAGGCCAGCCACTGTAAAGTGAACCGAATCAAAGTTCTTTGACTTTTTGGTGTTGTTCCTCAGTTCTTCAAGCATCTCCTTGTCATAGGAGGCAGTGTCTTCACCTGAGACGATCAGCAGATTCTTCAGCCCGAGCGAGGTGAGATGCTGAGTCATGATGGCTGCACCGGCCACCCTGTCAGTGCATACCGTGTTCAGCCTCATCCGTTTGATGTTCTTCTCCAGAAGCACAACGGGATATGAATCCCTGTTAAGTGCCCTCACAACACTGTCATCCGCAGCATTGCCAACGAGTATCATCCCGCTGAAGAACTTTTTCAGTGATGTTGTAAGCCTGTTGAAGCGGATATCATCCGGGTCCCTTGTGAAGACTGAAAACCCAAGACCTATACTTGAGAAGGCTTTCTGAAGGTAAGGAGTGATCTCATAAATGAACGGATCATTCATTGAGGGCACAACCATGCCAATGATACCGGGTTTCTCTTCCGCTGGCGCAGGTTCCCCCTTCTCCGCCACGGCATTGAAATAGCCCATTTGTCTCGCCACCGCGAGGACCCTTTCCTGTGTTTCCTTCTTGATTCCGTGCTGATCAGCCTTGCTGTTCAGCACCAATGATACCAACGTGCCGGAAAGACCAAGTCTTGCGGCAATGTCCTTGTTTTTAACTTTTTTCCCCATTTCATTTAAAATTAAAGCCCGAATTTAGCTTTAATTTTTTAGCAGAGGATGCATTTAGAGTAAGAATTTTTAAAAAATGCTCAAGAGCATTTTTCATATCTATTTTTTAGGGAGCTGACGCCCGCTCTGTTTGGCTGCAGCTTCAAGTCGCTGCTGCCATTTTGACTTTTTAGCAGGCTTCTTCCTGTTCTCTTCTATCTTCTTAAG
>JAKAXP010000264.1 GCA_021816545.1 Bacteroidota bacterium | reverse complement strand
TGCCTGGAAATTCAGGCCGGTCCTGAAAACAGGAACCAGTTTGTCACGGTCACTATCAAGGATGTTTTGCTCGATGCGCACACCGGTTGTCACCTTCAGACGGCTGACAGGCCTCACCTCTGCCTGCGCGAAGCCGGCCAGGTTCAGCCCGTTGTGATCACCGAAGAAATTTGACCTGATTGCGCTCCAGGTTTCTGAAAGTCCGGCTGTGACACTGATCCTGTCCGAGAATCCGTACCAGAACTGGTACTCCCCGTATAATGAAACTGAGCCTGCATTGTTTGCAGTCCTTACCGGAAACCTGTTTTCAGCAGTCTGGAACCTTACCCTGATATCATGACTGAATTTGCCGCGCCTGCCAAAGGAAACGGACGGATCAGCTGCAAAATAGTAACCGTGCAGCCTTGACACCGTTGAGGTATCCTGCTTCAGTCCTCCCCTGACCGCATCCTCCCACAGCACGAAATCTGTCTTGTAGGTCTTGCCCCCGCTCAGGTTAATCCCGTACTTCAGCCCCTCAACCTTTCTGCTGCTGTGCTTCACCCTTACGCTGACACGCCCCATGGCCTCGTCATTGTATTTCCTGTAACCATTGTCAGATGCAAGGTTCACTCCAATGCCAAGGTCAGTACTTCCAATCTTCCGCAGATGCGAAAAAGAGGCACTGGAAAAGAACCTGGGTGTATCCCACCACTTCCAGTCCTCGTTGGGGGGAGTGCCGAAAATTCCCGCCTCTGTATAAAACCGGGTTACGGGGATATTGGATGCATCCGCCGTCCTGAAATTTATCACCCCGTTAAGGGCCGAGGATCCGTACAAAACTGATGAAGCACCTTTAAGTATCTCAACCTGCGCCAGGTTCTCAAGCGGAAGAAACTGCCACTTGATGTTTCCCGCATCGGCGGACATCATCGGCAACCCGTCCACCAGGGCAAGAACCCTGCTCCCCACGCCGTAACTGAATCCGCTGCCGCCCCTGATCGAAGCCTGGCCGTCAAGCACCTCAATGCCCGGAGTCTTGGTAATAAGTTCCTGCGCATCTGTTATATGGGTGCGATAAAGATATTCTGACTTTATTACATCCATGGTTACCGTGAGGTCAGAGCGCTTCTGTTCCATCCTGTCAGCGCTGACAACAACCTGCTCAAGCGACAATACCCCGGGTTCCATCGCAACATTCAGCACCAGGCTCTCTCCTTCCCTGATGTTCAGCGTCTCAACCTGTGATCTGTAGCCTATGTAACTGAAACTTAATGTGACAGTTCCCGGCATAACCGGCAATGAATATAAACCATTGATATCTGTGCTCGTACCCGAACTTTTTCCCAGGATCACATGCACCTCCGGCAGTGGTTCACCGCTCTGACTGTCGGTGACCCTGCCGCTGACCGTTGCCTGGGCAATCAAACCACAGGCCGGACCAAGCAGCAAAAAGGCAGCAAACAGTTCCCGGAGCGAGGTCATTTCGGCCTGAAAGTCATCCTGACATTGATAAGCGTGGCACCGGGATAGGTGAAGGTCACCTTGAGAGAAGTGGTCTTTAACTCCACGATATGGGTCGTAAGTGTAAACGGCAGATCAGGTGAGTCAATGGCTATATTTGCTTCATTGTCCGTAAATGCCCAGGTGCCGGTATATTGCCCGAATGTGCCGGTGCCATCCTCCTTGAATGAAACATCGCCTTTGAACTTCTCAAGTACCTGGCCGGGGCCGCTCGCATCAACCCCGTCAGCCAGCAGGCTGTCACTGGTCCACATGTGTGAAGTCAGGAGCTCAAATTTCTCGGATTTTTTTTCGCCGCATGAAACTGCTGTAATCATGACAGCAGGCAACAGAAGCAACAGGATCTTTTTCATAGGGTCATTACTTTACATTTTCCTCCGTAATAACAAATATGCAAAATATCAGTTCATCCGTGAGGCACAAGCAAAGATATGAAAGTTCAGTGAAAATCAGGATACTGCCATCCCGTGCCGGCGTAACATGAACCAGGCAGCCTGGTTAAGGTCACCAGCATGTACTAAACCACGGGGGTATTTACGTTTGATATAGCGTGATGAAAAATTTCAATCACATTTCTTTTTACTAATTTTATTCAACCTATTCAATCCATTTTAAAGTAAACCATATGAGCGAAAAGTATTCTGTCAGCCCTAACGGCGAAAAGTTCCCGCTTCCGAAACCGGAAGATTACAAAACTGAGTTTGAAGCCATTAAGAAACGCGTCAAACAGGAGCGTGCGAAAGGCCGCGAGATAGTTGTGGTCATGGGTGTTGGCTTCGTGGGAGCCGTGATGGCTGCAATTGTTGCAGACACTGTTGACAAAAAGGGAAAACCCTCAAAGTTTGTTATCGGGATGCAGCGCCCGAGCGCACGCAGCTTCTGGAAGATACCCATGCTTAACCGAGGCGTATCACCGGTTAAGGCAGAAGATCCGGAGGTTGATCCGATGATAGAACGGTGCGTAAAGGAGAAGAAGACGCTCATTGCCACATACACATATGACGTGCTGAAGCTGGCAGATGTTGTGGTTGTTGACGTACAGTGTGACTATATAAAGGAAGAGCTTGGCAATGTTCGTGCAGGGCAGACCGATATGGCTGCACTGGAGGCATCGCTGGCGGTCATCGCCGAGCATATCCCGGCTGAAGCGCTGGTGCTCATAGAGACCACGGTGGCACCAGGTACCACAGAGCAGGTTGCCTACCCGATAATGAAGAAGGCTTTCAACAAGCGGGGCATTAAGACCGATCCGCTGCTTGCACACAGCTACGAAAGAGTAATGCCGGGCCGCAATTATGTTGCCAGCATACGAGACTTCTGGAGAGTATGCAGCGGCATTAACGAGGAGGCAAAGAAACGTGTTGTGAAGTTCCTGACCGAGGTTCTTAATACAGAAAAATTCCCTCTGACAGTCATGGACAGGCCCATCGAGTCAGAGACGGCCAAAATAGTCGAGAACAGCTATCGCGCCACCATACTTGCCTTCCTCGATGAATGGAGCCTCTTCGCGGAACGCAACGGTGTAGACCTGATCAAGGTGATTAAGGCTATCAAAATGAGACCTACCCACAGCAATATGATCTTTCCCGGCCCGGGAATAGGGGGATACTGCCTTCCCAAGGACGGCGGCCTGGGAGTATGGGCTTACAAGCATATACTTGGCTTCGAGGATGATATATTCCGCATCACCCCGATGGCAATCGACATCAATGACACCCGCGGATTGCATGTGGGACAGCTTACCCGTGACGCACTCCGTAACATGGGCAAGCCTATTGCCGCTGCCGACGTGCTTGTCCTGGGTGCCGCATACCGCGAAGATGTGGGAGACACACGCTACAGCGGTTCCGAGATAGTCATACGCAAGCTGGCCGAGATGGGTGCGGAGATCCGTGTACATGACCCCTATGTTGAACACTGGTGGGAATTTGAGCAGCAGGACACTTACCCTGCAGAAGGACAGAGCAAGGCACAGTTCTTCCGTAACCAGGAGAAACTGAAGGAGATACGGATTGAACAGAACCTCAACAA
>JAKAXP010000263.1 GCA_021816545.1 Bacteroidota bacterium | reverse complement strand
GTATTGACACGGTAGTTGCTGCCATGGTTGGTTTTGCAGGGCTGCGTCCCACTGCAGCTGCAGTAGCCGCGGGCAGGGAGGTGGCGCTGGCAAACAAGGAGACTCTTGTCGTTGCCGGCGAGATGATCACCCGCACCGCTGCACTTACCGGAACAAAGCTCCTGCCGGTCGACTCGGAGCACTCTGCCATAATGCAGTGCCTTAACGGCGAACCTGAAAGCACTGTTGAGCGCATCATCCTCACCGCTTCAGGTGGTCCGTTCCGTGACACTCCCGCGGAAAGACTTGCCAAAGTCACCCCGCTGGAGGCGCTGCGTCATCCCAACTGGACCATGGGCAGCAAGATCACAATCGATTCGGCAACGCTGATGAACAAGGGGCTGGAGGTAATTGAGGCACACTGGCTCTTCGGAACTCCGGCAGATAAAATAGATGTGCTTATCCATCCGCAGTCAATCATACACTCGATGGTACAGTTCTCTGACGGATCAGTGAAGGCGCAGCTCGGGGTGCCTGACATGAGGCTGCCCATCATCTATGCCCTTACCTATCCGGAAAGGGTCGCAACGGAGCTTCCGCGTCCCGACCTGGCAGAGATTGGCTCTCTCACCTTCCGGGAACCCGATACCCTCCGTTTCCGGTGCCTGGCCCTGGCCCGCACAGCCCTCAGGAGCGGCGGCAATATGCCATGTGCACTCAATGCGGCTAACGAAGAGGCGGTGGCAGCATTCCTCAGGGAACAGATAGGATTCAATGATATAGCCGGAACCGTGGAGTATGTTCTCGGAAAGACAGTGTTCAGCAGTGAAGCTTCACTTGAAATTTACGCTGAGACCGACACCAGGAGCCGGAACATCGCAAACGAATATATTAACAAAGTTCAGAAAAAATGACAGTTCTTATCAAAATACTGCAGTTGCTCCTCTCCCTTTCAATCCTCGTGATTGTCCATGAGTTCGGGCACTATCTGTTCGCCCGTCTGTTTAAAACGAGGGTCGAGAAGTTCTACCTCTTCTTCGACTGGCCGTGGGCCATCTTCAAAAAGAAGTACGGTGAAACGGAATACGGCATCGGGATGATACCGCTTGGAGGCTATGTGAAGATATCCGGGATGATCGATGAGTCGATGGACCGTGAACAGATGAAGCTGCCTCCGCAGCCTTATGAGTTCAGGTCAAAAAAATCATGGCAGCGGCTTTTTATAATGCTCGGAGGGGTATTTTTCAATTTCATTTTCGCGCTTCTGATCTATGTCGGCGTCCTGAGCATCTGGGGAGAAACTTACCTGTCGGCCAAAAACGTCAAATACGGCATACTGACCGACTCCACCGGTTATGCAATGGGGCTTAGGAACGGAGACAAGATTCTGGCTGTTGACGGCAAACAGGTTGACAACTTCTATGCAATCATCCCTGACATCCTCCTGAATGAGAGGCAGGTTATAACGGTTGACCGTAACGGTGAGGTGGTTGACATACCCGTCCTGCGCGAGTTCATCCCGGTTCTTCTCAAGAACCCTGATATAATTGATGCAAGGATACCTTTCGGCCCGTTTCTCATTGCAGAGGTTGCAGATGAGTCACCTGCCGCCGCGGCCGGGATAATCCCCGGTGATGAGATAATTGCCCTTGACGGCAACCCCTTCCTGTGGTATGATGAGTTCCAGTCATACCTGGCCCACCATAAGTCCGGGCCGGTCACTGTCTCCGTGAAGAGGGGAGAGGAGATGAAAGATATTACGGTTAACACAACCGAAGCAGGAATCCTTGGCGTTTACCGCGAATCGGCAAATATTTTCGAGCTCAGCACAAAACACTACAACTTCTTTGAGGCGATCCCCGCCGGCATCTCAAAAGGATGGAAGACCACGGGTGACTACCTGAAGCAGTTCAAGCTGATCTTTGCGAAGGATACAAAGGGGTATGAATCACTTGGCGGTTTCATAACAATCGGAAGCATCTTCCCGGGCAAATGGAACTGGCAGTCATTCTGGAATCTCACCGCCTTCCTTTCACTCATACTGGCGGTGATGAATATACTTCCGATACCGGCCCTTGACGGCGGACATGTAATGTTCCTGATATTCGAGGTGGTGACGGGCCGGAAACCAAGCGACAAGTTTCTTGAATATGCCCAGATAGCCGGGATGGTTATACTTTTTGCCCTGCTTATCTTCGCCAACGGGAATGACATCCTGAAACTGATCCGGAAATGATAATTGCGGTCAGGTGAACAACGGATGCGAAAGAATTGTACATTTGCATAAATTAAAATCACAGAGAAATGGGAAAAATCGGACCTCTTGAAATCATCCTGATACTTCTGGTAGTTGTTCTCATGTTCGGCGGTCGCAAGATTCCCGAGCTGATGAAGGGTATAGGGCAGGGACTTAAGGAGTTTAAGAAAGCCAAGGACAGTGGTGATGATGCCGATAAGGGCACCTCAAAGGAAAACTAGGGAAAGAAAACCTTATATTTAAGCCTGCATGAAAGTGCAGGCTTTTTGTTTCAAATATACCCACATGCGAAGATACCCGGTTTACCTGCTGATAATGATGACGTTTCTCACCTCATGCGGTGATTCGTCGCTTACTAGGACCCTGCCGAACGTGACCGGAACCACCGGGGAAGTCCTGGTGGTAATGGATAAATTCATGTGGGATGGTAGTCCCGGCAAAGCTGTCAGGGAATATATAAGTCCGGTTCTTTTAGGCTTGCCGCAGCCGCCTGAACCTGCCTTCACACTTCTTCCCATCCGCCCGGAGGGTTTCCGTGACCTTTTTGTCTCGCACCGCAATATAATACAGGTCAGCACAACCCCTGGCCTTGAGAAGCCGGTTGTGACCTACACACGCAACAAATGGGCCGAGACACAGCTTGTTGTAACTGTAGCAGCACCAGATACTGCCTCCCTGGCCGCAACAATCAGGGAAAACGGAGAGGCCATCAGGCGAAGCATCAACAACGCGGAACGGGAACGGCTTACAGAGTGGCTTACCACCTCTGCAGGAAAGGAAAGAAGCATCCTGAATGCGGGTGATTCGAAGTGGGACCTGGTTCTTCCATCTGGCTGGAAACCTGATTTCAATCGCGAAGGAATCATGATGATATCACTTGAGACACCCTCAACAACACAGTCTGTAATGGTTTCAGTTACAGACAGGTCAACTTCAAGAATAGGGTGCGTTGAGCTTGCCGATCTCACACAGAGGCGCATGTCAGATGAGGTGAAGGGTCCTGACGGCGGGTCATTCATGGTCATCGAGAAGAATGTTCCCGTAAGTTGCCGTTCATTCCGGCGCAATGAAACAGATTATATAGAGATGAGGGGTTTATGGACCCTGGAGGGCGGTTTCATGGGAGGTCCATTTATCTCATATGCTTTGATTGACTCCGCCACCGCAAGGGCAGTGGTTGTCACCGGGTTTGTCTATGCCCCAAAGGAAGAAAAGCGGGAGCTCCTCCGCCAGGTAGAGGCCCTGATGTATACGGTAAAAAAGCGCCCGGAATAGGTACCAGACACACCCTGCAAAACTGCTGA
>JAKAXP010000018.1 GCA_021816545.1 Bacteroidota bacterium | reverse complement strand
TTCCGATCTATCACAATGCAGGTTGCCAGGATGGCGCGCGGCAACCCTGACCGTACCTACGGCGGCAAGATCATTGAGATGCTCTCGGCGGTCAAGCTTGAGATTTTTCGTTCCAAGCGCTCTATCCTGAAACTGTATGCAGCCAACGCACCATACGGTGGAAACACCGTCGGCATCGAGGCTGCAGCATGGCGGTATACCGGTCGCGGTACAGCTGACATGAGCTGGGCCGAGGCCGCCACCCTCGCGGTGCTGCCCAACGCACCGGCACTCATTTATCCGGGCCGTAACTCTGAACAGCTGAAACTTAAGCGTGACAAACTGCTTATGACCCTGATGGAGAGGGGAAAAATTGACAGTCTGACCTGTGAGCTGGCGATGGGTGAGCCTCTGCCGGGTGCACCACTGCCGATGCCGTCGCTGGCACCGCATCTGACAGGGAAACAATGGCTTGAAGAGCCCGGCACAAGAAAACGGACCACCGTTGATCCTTCACTGCAGCGCGAGGTCTCTGAGCTGGTCGACCGGCACGTTTCTGTCCTTGAGGGGAACGGTATCTTCAACGCCGCCGCCGTTGTTGTTGAGGTGTCCACCGGCAACGCTGTTGCCTGGGTGGGAAACAGCACCCTCCCAGACACCACCGGCAGGCACAGCCGTGATGTTGACATGATCACGGCGCCCCGCAGCACGGGAAGCATAATGAAACCATTCCTCTATGCTGGGCTCCTCTCCTCGGGCATGCTTCTCCCCAACGCCCTCGTGCCAGACATCCCCACCCGCTTCCAGGGCTTCCGCCCCGAGAACGCCGACTTCTCATACAGCGGCGCCGTGCCTGCCGGTGACGCGCTGGCCCGCTCGCTCAACATTCCCGCTGTCCGTATGCTCCAGATGTATGAGGAGGAACGGTTCCTGTCACTGCTCCGGAGCATGGGCTTCACCACCTTCACCAAACCCGCCTCCCACTACGGCCTCTCCCTCATCCTCGGCGGCGGCGAGGCAACACTGTGGGAACTGGCGTCAGCTTACGGTTCGATGGCGCGTGTACTGACGGACAGTAGTCGACCGGCATCCGGCAACCTGCAACAAGGCATACCATCTGATACCATCAGTGACCGCAGGTTGAGGAGCGATGCGACGAAATCCCGAGAGCAGGACGAATCGGGAACCGCAAGAGAGGATACGCCACTTGGCGGAGACGAAGTCCCGATAGCGAAACGTATCGCGGACCGCAAGACCGCAAGACCGCAGGACCTGAAAACCCTTTCTCCCTCCGCCATCTGGCTTACCTATGAAGCTCTCCGAAGGGTCAACAGACCCGAGACAGAGACAGGCTGGCAGTACTTCGGGGGTGCGCCGGAGGTGGCATGGAAAACAGGAACCAGCTACGGGTTCCGCGATGCCTGGGCCATCGGCACAACACCGCAGTACGTCGTTGCAGTGTGGGCGGGTAACGCTGATGGCGAGGGAAGGCCGGGACTGTCAGGCATCTCATCCGCTGCACCACTCCTGTTTGATATCATCAGGCTCCTGCCACCCGCGGAATCATGGTTCGCCAGGCCCGAAGAAGGAATGACCCTCATCGAGGTGTGCGCCGCCAGCGGATACAGGGCGGGTCCCGACTGCACGGAAAAAAGGGAGGAGTGGATTCCCGAAACCGGGCTTCGCAGCGATGTCTGCCCCTGGCATACAATAGTCAACCTTGACACCGCAGAGACATTCAGGGTCAACAGCTCCTGCGCCGCCCCCGGCGAAATGGTTGCACGGTCATGGTTCGTCCTTCCCCCGGCAATGGAATATTACTATCGCATGCGCAACCCTTCGTACCGGACCCTTCCCCCCTTCCGTCCCGGATGCACAGACGACAGGAAGGTTTCTTCGATGGAATTCATCTATCCGCCACGCGATGCACGTATCTTCATCCCCCGCAGCCTGCAGGGACAGATGATGGCAATGCTCCCGGAAATAGCCCACCGCAGGCGGAATGCAACAGTCTACTGGCACCTTGACAATCAGTACATCGGGATGACAAAATACCTGCACCAGACCGAGATAAGAGTGGACGAAGGAGAACATGTAATCACGGCGGTTGATGAGGAGGGAATGACAGTATCGAGGAAGTTTTTCTGCATCGGGACATTGTAATGGCAAATCCGGAAAAAGCTTTAATTTTACCTCCGCATATCAATCTAACGTCAGGGAACGGTGATCACTCTTTCGTCCGGGAGTCTCTTTAAGCGCATACTCGCACGGGCTGCCTTTAACAGGTACAGGCAGGTTTTTGATATGGCGGGATATGCAATCATGCTGATCGACAACGATACAAACCGTTATATCAAGGTAAACAGGGCTGCCGCCGAACTTTTCGGATACACCGGGGAGGAACTGGAAAAAATGACTCCGCTGGACCTGTTTACAGATAATGAAACAGTTGATCCTCTGTCAGTCTCCGGCGCCAAAACCGAGGAGTCGATTATCAGGCCTGCACGGAGAAAGGACGGGAAGATCATAACGATTAAGGTTCAGACCAGCTACCAGGAACAATTCCATGTAAGCCTCATCAGCGACGTCACCGAGGAGTACCGTATCCGCAGGGCACTCGAGCTGAACGAGGAGAGACTCCGGGAAGCACAGCGAATCGGGCGTTTCGGCTGGTGGGAATACCGTCCCGAGACAAACAGGTATATCGGGTCCGAAGAGATCTCGAGAATCTTCAACGACGATCCTTCAAATCTTTCATTCAGTTACCAGGACAACATATCATATACCCATCCCGAGGACAGGTCGTACCTCATCTCTGCCATCGAGGACGCAATTGAAAAAAAGAAGGAATCGTACTCACTCACTTACCGTATTATCACCCCGAAGGGTACTGTGAAGGCAATTACGGTCAATTCAAACGTGAAATTCGATGAGAACGGCCGCCTGCTTTACCGCTATGGTACATGCCAGGATATCACGGAGACCCAGAAGATCGTGGATGATCTGATTGCTGCACGGCGCCAGGCCGAGGAGTCCGACCGGCTTAAGACGACATTCCTTGCCAACTTCAGTCACGAGATCCGTACCCCGCTCAATGCGATGCTTGGCTTCCTGAATATCCTCACCTCCATGGATACCACCGAGCAGGAGAAGGAGGAGATGGTGAGGCTTATCGAGGTCAACTCCCAGAGGCTTCTGAGGCTCATCAACGACATGATTGACATGTCGCGCATTGAGAGCAACAGCATGGAGATCAAGTATATCAACGTTGAGATGAACGGGTTCGTCAACTCTATGGTTTCGTCCTTCAACCATGAGCTTGAAGCTTCCGGCAAGAAGAATCTCAGGCTGATTCCTGTTATTGATAAATCCAAAACTGCCGTTTACCAGTATATTGATGAGCTGCGGCTTAGTCAGATCTTCAGCAACCTTGTCAGTAACGCCATAAAATTCACTGACCAGGGTGAGATCAGGTACGGGTACAGGATATCCCGTACCGAGAACCGGTATGCAATAACCTATTTTGTCACAGACACAGGAGTGGGGATCAGGCCGGAGCGGCTTGATGACATTTTTCTTCCCTTCGTGCAGTACTGGAACGAGGACGTGCCGAAGGTTCAGGGTGCCGGGCTGGGTCTGCCCATCTGCAAGCGGCTTACCGAGCTGATGAAGGGCCGTATCTGGGTGGAATCGCTGCCCGGCAAGGGATCATCGTTTTTGTTCTCGTTCAACACCCCCGTAATGATCGAGTAATTTTTGAATCCAAAATTTTTTTATCTTTGTCCCCGCCCGGGACGTTAGCTCAGTTGGTTTAGTCCGCCAATTGGCGGATGACAGGCAAGAGTCATCTTAATCAAACTTGCACTGAATGGGACGTTAGCTCAGTTGGTTTAGCTTGTCCGCCTACCGGCGGATACGCCAACTGGCGGATGACAGGCAAGAGTCATCTTAATCAAACTTGCACTGAATGGGACGTTAGCTCAGTTGGTTTAGAGCGCTTGCTTGACAGGCAAGAGGTCACTGGTTCGATTCCAGTACGCCCCACAAAATTGTTCGCTGCAATTTTCTAGTATTCCTGACATGTTTTATACATATGTACTATACTCTGAGAAGTATAGCAGGATTTATGTGGGATTCACTTCCAATCCTGAGGCAAGAATTAATCATCATAACCATCCTTTAAATCACGGCTGGACTGCAAAATTCAGACCCTGGACAATGATTTATTGTGAGACTCACGAAACCAAGGAGGAGGCCATGAAGAGAGAAAAGCAACTCAAATCTGCCCGCGGAAGGCAATTTATAAAATCAATATTAGGTCCAAATTAGCTCAGTTGGTTTAGTCCGCCAACTGGCGGATCCGTCAGCTGACGGAAGAGGTCACTGGTTCGCCTGTCCGCCTGCCGGCGGAATTCCAGTACGTCTCACGTTGAAAATGAGGAGGTTAGCTTAGCGTTAGCCTCCTTTTATTTTATCCGGTTGCAATATGGTTCCCTTCTATTTCAGCAACCCGGGGAATTCCTTTCCGATTTTCTTATCTATTTTGACTATCTGAGTCTTATATGTCGGGGCATTGGTCTTTATCTTCCCATCTTCAAACCAGATCGGATCCATAATCATCGATGCATTTTCATCTCCCTTCCTGTAGCCGTGGCACGAGATCCATATTGATCCGTCAAGGCCGGTGAAAACCTGGTTGTGCCCTACGGTTGTGTAAGGAGAATCAGGGTCATAAATTGCCTTCCCCTCCCTGAAGATGAAGGTCGAGTCATTCCTCATAAAAGCGCCGAAGAGAGGATTGCCTTCATATTTAGTCCATGGTCCGTACACACTTTCCGCAGTGGCATAACCAACAGCATAACCCTGTGTCCATGAAGAGTAGAACATGTAATATGTTCCGTCATGTTTGACCACATGAGATCCTTCCACGCCGGCACCGTCCCATTTACCTGGCTCCTGGCTGAAGAGCACAACGGGCTCTTCCTTCAGGATATAATTGACGGTATCGAGCTCGGCGACAAAAATCTTGTGCATGTCAGTCCATCCGTTATTGAAGAAGCAGAAGATCCTGCGGTCTTCATCCTGGAACAGGGTCATGTCATTGGAAGGGAAGGATGTAAGGGGCTTGTCATGCGTCACAACCCGGTATGGTCCCTCAATGTTGTCAGCAATTGCCAGTCCGCAGGCATGAAAATGTTTCATGTTCTCTGAGGCATAGCTTCCTCCACCGCTGTTCTGGCAGTTGAAGGTGAGGAAGAAGCGGTTGTTGAACCTGTGCAGCTCAGGTGCCCAGAACCTGTCCTTGTACCATACATCAGCATCAAGAGCGGCAGCATCGATAAGGAGGTCAACATATTCCCAGTTCTTCAGGTCAGGCGACCTGTACAGTTTGACACCGGCATTGGGTCCGCCCCAGTAAGGAGGGGAAGTACCGATGGCATAGAAAACTGAATCATAAGGTATAATGTGTGTGTCCCTGAACGGGAGAAGGGTGTTTGGGTTCCTGTAGTAAAATTCCCTGCTGTCGTCCCTGGTGAAGGTAATGTCAAGCATCACCTTCCCTTTTTCGGGGTAGATGATTCGCTCAGAATCATTCTTGCCAGGCTTGACTGATCCGCCATTAACCCTGATCCTGCTGATATCACCGGGCAACCGTAAAGCAAATTCCCGTTCATAAGGAGTTGAAAGCTCCAGCCTTACACGGTCATTATCCCATGACATCATATCAACCTTAGTGCCACCCCGCAAAAGGAGTCCTTTCACCGTTCCAGGCCCAAGTTCAGCGGGCATTGCCGGCAGCAGTGACACAAGCCCGGGCTCTGAATAGACCATCATCTTTGAAAGGAGGGCCGGGTAACCGCCGCTTAGGTCCAGGTTAAAGAGGCTTCCGGGATCATGTGTTGTAACCATATTGTTATTCCAGTACCTGGTTGAAAGCCATCCGAGTATCTTATAGCAGGTCTGTTCATCTCCAAGCATGGCAGCCGCAAACCCGAGCTGGGCAAGCCCGAACGCCATCTCTCCGCCGTTTGTGCTCCTGCGGTAATTCATTTTTTCATTTATCACCAGACGGGCCCCGTTTACCAGGTCAGGATTATCGCGAAACTCCGGATCCATTATATCAAAAAGGGCATACAGGTGTGATACGTGCCGGTGGGCATGGTTTTCCTCCACGCCGGGCCACATCCATTCCCTGAGCTCACCGGCATCATTCAGTTCATAGGCAGGCATTGCGTCAAGCATTGCCTTCCATCCCGGGATCCTGTCGCCATATTCTCCGGTGATCTCAGAAGCGGCGATAATATTACGGAGCAACTGCTTGGCTATCATGAAATCCATGGTGGCATTGACAGATGCCTGGAAGGGAATATTTGAGGGGTTATTCTCAGGGGAATAGGAAGGAACCATAATATATTTCCCGTCCTTATCCTTTATCAGGAAATCCTCGTAGAAATCAACAGCCTTTTCCATGAATGGAAGCGCCCTGTTTTTCAGGAATGCGGTATCACCTGTATACAGGAAATAATCAAAATAGAACATTGAATACCAGCCGGCCCCGCCCGTCCAGAAAGTCATCGGCCAGGTTGCGTCAAAATGATTGTTGAGACCGTGAGAGCTTAGTCGCGACGGAACATGTATCCCCCTTGCGTTAAACATCTCCCTGGCATTTGTTTCGAAGTCACCCATGTATCTCTCCAGCATATCAAATGTGGAAAGCATAAGCTCCGGAGTACCCGCCGGAAGCAATCCGGAAATTGCGACCGGCAGGTTCCCGTTGGTTGTGTAATCTCCTGACCACGGGGGTGTAAGAGTGCCGCTCCAGATACCCTGCAGATTCGGGGGATTGACGCCGGCAGCCGATATGATATTGTACCTTGCAGCATTAAATGAAAGTTCAACAAGGGCAGGATCAGGATTTCCCTCAACAGTTCTTATGATCTCCTCAACAGGCTTTTCCGTAATTCCACGATCACCGTCAAGCCTGAGTGAAACACGGTCGAACAGGTCACCGTGAATGGCGACATGGTCTTTCAGATAGCCGTCATAATCTTTCAGATTTGTTTTTATGTCACTGATCCTCTGTTGATTAATATCCTTGCCGCCTTCGAATACCGGATCAACCCATGTGATCAGCAGAATTTCGCTTGCACCGGTGACTTTTATGCTCTTGCCGTCGCTTACAAGCTGCCCGTTTTTATTAAAGACCATGGTTCCGCCTTCATACCCTTTAATCATTCCCTCCCACTTGTTTTCAAAATCTGCATGATATGTCAGGGTATTTTCAGAGACACTTACTGATTCAGGATTGATTCCGGAAGAGCTCCGTTTATCTATACCTTCCCACCAGCCATTGGTGTGTCGTTTCTGTAAGGAAATGCCGCAGTTGATCGCGGCACTGTCAGACAGAATCCGTGTAATGATCAGGTTGTCCTTTCTTGAAACAAATGTGCTCCTGTTGAATTCCCCGGCATCGTCCTGCCACTTCACCCCTGCCTCGCCTGTTCTGAAGTTCACGCTCCTGGAATATTCCTTTAGGGAATCCTTCTTCATGTCGATGACAAGCTGAAATGCCGGTATGAAAGGATCGGTCCATCGTTTTGCACCGTATCCCTCCTTGCGGGAAAGGTCCACTACAAACCGGGAGGCCCTGTCATATTCACCTCTGAGCATCATTGCCCTGATGCTGTCAAGATGCATCCCCTGTGAAACCGGTTTGAGCGGCTTGTTCAGGGGCAGGTAAAGAAGCGCGTGGTTTACAATAACAGTGTCTGAATACGGAAGGCCCATAACCATGGCACCCATTGTCCCGTTACCTGTAACGAGAGCTTCCTCCCATGATGATGCCGGCCTGTTACTGGTGAAGCCGCTGAATCTCTCATCTTTGAAACCTCCTGAGCAACTGCTTCCGGACAACAGTGAGAGTGACATGACAAAAAAGACGCATATTCTGTATAAAAAGCTCATAGTATGTTCATTATATGTTGTTAATTATAAATCGTCACAATCAGTTATACCTCATGTTGAAGGGATTAAAAAGGCCGGTACCTGATGTTACCAGTCCCGGAGACCTCTTCTGTTCAAATTTAACTTAAGTATTGAGACTATTACCGATAAAAAAATTGACTTCGTCCCTTCCCTGTCATAACTTTGACAATGTGTTGCATGGAAGAACCTTATGTACGGTGACAGTGTTATATGCTAAACTGACCGGAACTGACCTATGAAGAAACTAGCCCTGATCTGCGGCCTCCTTTTCCTCGTGGTATTCTTCTGGGTTAACACATTTACGAAGGAGGAAAGTTCATTTGATGCAGTGTATCCTCCAATGACCGGAAGTACCGTGAAATCCGCTGAAATGACTGAGACACCCCCTTCATCAGATTTGCCCTCACCTGACGATGAGAATGCGCAGGGGCCACGGACATATATTATTGTGGCAAGTTTCGATGATCCGGAACTGGCGGATAAGATGGCAGAAACCTACATTGAAAAATACAAGGCTGAGATGATAGTGCTTCCGCCCACATCCGCCGGTAATTACAGGATCAGCTACGGAAGCTATTCATCCCCGGCAGATGCAAAGGAGGCCATCGAAAAAATAAGGAAATCGGGATTCCCCGACGCATGGCTACTAGCCTCCGGGCAGGCCAATTGAATTTCAGGATTCAGGATTAAGGAAAACTTCCTGCCTGCCCTGTCGGGTGATAATCGCTCTTCATGTTGCTTTCCTCTCCAAACGGCACATAGGTTTATGTCGATGACAATCCGGCCTGTGATTGTATCGATGCATAGGTTCTTTTTAATTAGTAACTAATTGGATATATTTACGTACGGGAGGCTTATGATGAAGCATGATAACAGATTGAGGGGGGAGGAGAGTCCGGCAGGATCAATTATGCCGGAGTTAAGGCCGAACACAGGGCGTACAAGGGCAGCGCTGCGCCTGGTATTATTCGTGCTGTTTGTCATGTCTGTGGCGGCATCAGGCCTGACCCTCCGCGCACAGACCTATCCATTCAGGGAATATACCTCTGATGACGGCCTGCCCCAGACACAATCTCTCAATATGATGCAGGACAGCCGGGGCTACCTGTGGATCCCCACCAGGAACGGGCTGGCACGCTTTGACGGTTATACCTTCATTTCATACCTGCGAAAGGACGGACTGCCTTCGAACCAGATCGCCAGGGTGATGGAAGACAAAACGGGTATCATATGGGTACTGACAATAAACGGCCTGGCCCGTTTCAACGGCAAAAGCTTTACCAGCTATCCATTGCCTGATTCACTTGGAATCAAGAATCTCAGCACCAATGCTGTCTTTCTGGATACTGCAACAATCCTGCTAAATGCATCCATAGACTTTGATGACAGGTATCTGCTGCTCTTTAAAAACGGCAAATACAGCAACTTTTCTGCTGCCAATCCCGCACTGAAGAACATGAATGTTGAATTTATCGGAATGAATCCGAAAGATACTGCAATCTACCTGGCAGACAAAGAATACAGAGCTTACGTATATCACAGGGGCGTTGTGAAATACGTCCATGATGGACCGGTAACTAACGTGTATTTTGTCAATGATGAGCCTCGCTTCGAAGGCCCTAATATTTTAAGACCCGGGATAAGACAACCATTATTCTGGGAAGGCGGGGGCATTGCACTTTATTTTGCTGACAGGGAGGGGACCATCTGGGCTGGTACAGAGACCAGTATCTTCAGGTTAATGTCAGAAGCATTCGTGGAATATGACAGGGCTGAAGGTTTTCCGGATGAGACCTGGGCAATAGCGGCAGACCCCCGGGGTGGCATCTGGACAGGTACGTATAACGGAAACCTGACATATTTCAACGGTAAAACATTTACCGGTAACAATGAGTACAACAACCGGAGGAACAAGCCAGGGGCTTTCTACAGGGGCTGCACCACGCTCAGCAATGGCGAAGTGTGGTTTTCCACAAGTGAGAGGGTAATTGTCTGGGACGGAAAGCAATTCAGGATTAACGACTTTGTCCCTGAAAAGCTGCAGGTATGTATCATATATGAGGATCCGGCAGATAAAAGCATCCTTATTGGGACTGACAAAGGGCTCTATCACCTGAAGGGTAAGGAGGTGATACACTATCCCCAGATGTCATGGCCGGGCTATGGAATTGTGGAAGGCATTGCCAGGGACCATGATGGCAATTACTGGCTTGCCGGGCACTATGGCATAGTTTATTTTGATGGCAGGAATTTTATCCCTTTTCGCTCTGCTCCTGCTCCTGCGGAGATGGTATGGGGAGTGGTCTGTGATTATATGGGTAATATCTGGAGCGCAGGTTCCGACGGGCTTTTCATATGCAATCCGAACGAACCTGTCTTCAACCAGGCCCTGCCTGAAGAGGTTAATCTGCCTGCAAATGTAATCCGTGACATGGGTGACCACCGGCTGATTGTGGGACGGATGATGGATATCTGCATCATAGATCTCGACAAATACTATTCGGGGCGGCCTGATTACTACACAATTATTGACAGGAGCCGGGGATTCCTGGGTAAAGACTGCCAGGACAACGGCATTGTTAAGGATGCAAACGGACAATGGTGGATACTTACCAGGGACAAGCTGATACGGTTTTATCCTGAAAAACTTCAGAAAAACCTGATCCCGCCTGTCAACCACATTACAAGGGTGGATATTTCTGGCGATACAACTGAATGGGAGACTGCGCTTGAAGCTTCCCTCTTCTATGACACAACCAGCATCGTGAAGATCAGGGGAAGGGAGAATGGTATCAGGATTACCTATACGGGCATATCGACAAAAAATCCGGAAAAAGTCAGGTACCATTACAGGATGAGAGGTTTCAATGACAACTGGTCAAACAGGACCGCGGAGCGATCTGTTGTCTATAACAACCTGCCGCCCGGCCAGTATACCTTCGAGGTTCAGGCAATAAATTCGGACGGGATCTTCTCCGAAAATCCCGACAGGCTGATAATCAGCGTTGTGCCCACTTTCTTGCAGTCCAAATTAGCCATAGCGATGTTTGCTCTGCTGACACTGTCACTTATTGTATTCCTCTCATGGCAGATAAGAAAGAGTGTCGTTGAAAAAAGGGTCTCAACAGCCCGGTTGCAGGCTGAGACCTACAGGCTGCAGCTGAACTCGGTGATAAAGCAGTTTGACCCGCACTTTACCTTTAATGCCGTTACATCTGTCGGATCTCTTATTATGAAAGGGGAGAAGGAGAAAGCCTACAACTATTTCATCAAACTGTCAAACCTTCTGCGCTCCATCATTACCGACAGCAACCTGCTCCTGAAGCCTCTTGAGCAGGAACTCGAGTTCGTCACCCGCTACTGCGAACTGCAGAAGCTGAGGTTCGGGGAGAGGTTCGAATACAATATCTACACTGCACCTGATGTCAACATTAAGACTCCGGTTCCTAAAATGATCATCCAGTCATTCGCTGAAAATGCCCTGAAACACGGGCTTGAAAACAAAAAGGGACTGGGCAGGATAGATATCAGCATCGGCAACCTTGACAGCGGTATTGAGGTTACCATCAGGGATAACGGTATCGGAAGGGCCGCTGCCGCGAGGCTGAATACCGGCGGTGCCGGGACAGGTCTGAAAAACATCAGGGGAATTGTGGATACAATCAACAAAGCCAACAGGGAGAAAATCACCTTCAGCCTTACAGACCTGTTCGAAGACGACAGGCCCGCCGGAACAGAAGTCAGGGTCTTCCTGCCTCATAACTATTCAATCAGCTTCCCCGAAGAACTGACAGAGTGACAAATCAAACCTATCAAGATATGAATCATCAGAAAATCAGGGTAATGATTGTCGAGGACGAGCCCGAAGCACTCGATCTCCTGGCAGGGCTTCTCGAGGCAACGGGTATGGCAGAGGTGGTCGCCTCTTCTTCAGATCCTTTTGAGGCAATCGACCTGCTTGTGATCAACGAGCCTGACATCCTGTTCCTTGACATAAAGATGCCGGGTATGTCAGGCTTTGACCTGATCAGCGAGATGAACCGCAAAACATCAGTTAATCCTCATGTCGTCTTCACCACCGCCCATGACGAGTATGCAATCAAGGCATTTGACTACGCCGCATTTGATTACCTCCTCAAGCCAATTGACCCTGACCGGCTTACAGAGACACTCCGCCGGTACAAAGGACAGGCCGGCGAAAGGAAACCGGACAACGGACGTCAGCAGCAATTTTACCACAGTGAAAAGATACTGATATTCCGGGGTGTCACCGGGGTTACATTCATCGATACCGATGACGTGGTTTATATCACGGCTGACGGTAACTACTCAAGTTTTCACTTCATATCAGGAAGGGTTGAGACTGTTACGGCCCTGATCGGCAATATTGAAATGCACCTGGGAAAACAGTTCTTCAGGACAGGCAGGTCATGCATCGTCAACACTGCCTACCTTGCCCGTATTGACATGAAACAGATGACCTGCGTATTCATAAGGGGCGAAAGGGAATACCGCTGTGAAATCTCCCGTGACAAGGTAAAAACGCTCATGGATTTCATGAAAAGCCGCATAACGGAAAACTAAATTCCAGCCTTTTTTGTTAATATCATCCAAAAAGCTTCTTCCATACGTTAGAAGCAGCCTTTCATACAATAGGCCGTTTTTTTGTATGGCATAATGGATTTTTGTTCAATATTTACTTCATATTTCAATTGACGGCAGAATAGGGTTTAATTGAAAAATTGACAGGTGGTTCTTCCCCCCATTTCCCTGTCAGGCCACACAGATCACCAGCCAAAGGGTCTGTGTGGCGCGTTTTTACAGGGTTATCTTCATCACCCACACATAATCCGACGGTGGCGTCTTCCTCATCTGCGCAGGCGGGAAAACAGTGAATGAATCCGTGCTGTTCTTCCATTTGCACGGTGCACCGGACCCCGTGAAAGAAACCTTTGCCCCGGGGGGTAGTGTTAAACCGTTCATTGTAATGGATGCAGGCATCTGCTCCCCTTCGTCAGCCATGTAATACAGGTACCATGTCATGTCGCCCTTCCTGGTGATGCATGTTTTCCCGTCCTTGTGAGGTGCAAGGGCCCTGGTGCCGTAAATGGCCTCGCCGTTGACCTTCATCCAGCTGCCCATCTCGGCAAGAAGGGTGTATGCCTCCTCCGGCCATGTGCCGTCGGGCGCCGGCCCGATATTCAGCAGCAGGTTACCGCCCTTCACGACGATGTCAACAAGCAGGTGAACAGCCTCGCGGGGCGACATGAACTTCGGGTCAGGGACCCATGCCCAGCCACCGCCGGCAATGATGCACGACTCCCACGGATAGGGCAGCGCCTTCTCAGGGACGCGGTTCTCGGGGGTAAGGTAATTCTGGTTCTTCCCGTAAACAGCACGGTCAACAACAATCAGTCCCGGCTGCTTCTCCCTGGCTTTGGCAACCAGCTCATCCATCCGGATATCCTGATTCTGCACCCTGACATACTTGTTGCCCTGGGAGATGCGGTAGTTCTTCACTTCCTCATCCTCCATCTTCTTTACCCAACCGCCGTCAAGCCACAGGATATCAACTTTCCCGTAATCGCCCCCGAGAAGCTCCATGATCTGCCCGTGGGTGAACTGCACGAATTTCTCCCACCGCTCAGGGTAATCGGGAATGCTGTAGTTGACATTCCGGTCAGGGGTGGCAAAGTTTGGCCACCAGTAATACTCACTGTGCCAGTCGGGCTTTGAAAAGTAGGCACCGGTCCATAATCCCTGGTCGCGGAAAGCCTTGAAAATCTCCTTAGTGACATTGGCACGCGTGTTGACGCTGAAGGGGCATTCAGGGTCAGTGATTTTATAATCGGTAAGCTTTGTGTCAAACATCGAGAAGCCGTCGTGGTGCTTCGTGGTGAAAACCACATATTTCATTCCCGCATCGCGGGCAGCTGCAGCCCATTTTTCGGGATTGAACCCGATCGGGTTGAAGCTGAGCTTCAGCGCCTCGTACTGTTTCTTATATTCAATGTAATCGGGGTTTTTACGGCGGCACCACCCCTCGTCCTCCGCACAAATCGACCATGATTCCACTATCCCCCACTGGCTGTAGGGACCCCAGTGCATCAGGAGGCCGAACTTCATGTCCTGCCACTCTTCAAGCTTCTGCAGCACGAGGGGGTCAGTCTCCGGGACATACCTTTCATCATGGTCCTGCGCAGCAAGCGGAACGGTCATTACCGCAGAGAGAAGAACAGCCAGCATTCCGGCCCGGGCTAAACGGGAAATTCCAATCATAAACTCAGAAGTTATTCGGTTATAAGTTTTCCATCCAGCGAGACGCCAATCACCGTCATAGTTTTGTCAAGAGCCTCCTCGGGCACTTTAATGAAATAAACGCCGGCATGGGTGCTCCACCATGGCCTCAGGTATTCCTTCACCTCCAGGTTCGTGCCGTTGCCAACCACGAATGCCTTGTAAATCCTGTTCTTCACCCCTTCCAGCATCAGCTCGCCTCCGCCGTTGCCCGGAAAGAAGAGATAAAGCATCGTGCTGTCGGCACTCAGGGTTGACGGCCCTGCAAAATGCCCGTCCTCCATCCCGGCGACGGTGCTGTAGATTGCCTGCCTGTGTTTCGATGTCCATCGTCCCATCTCCTTGAGCACCTCAACCTGTTCAGCGGGTATTGTTCCGTCGGCCTTCGGGCCGATGTCAAGGAGAAGGTTACCCCCCATGCCGATGCACTCGGCGAAAATCCGCACAACCTGTGAAGGGCTCTTGAAGTTTTTATCATTCCCCTGGTAGCCCCAGGAATCGTTTATAGTCATGCAGAGCTCCCAGTATTTGTCGGTCGGCCGTTTAGAGGGGAGTCCCTGCTCCGGGGTGCCGTAATCACCGTACCCAGCCAGCCTTGAGTTGATGATGGCTGACGGATTCCGGTCAAGTATCGTCTTCCTTATCTCCTCAGCACGCCATTTATCAGCATTCTGCTCCCAGTCGCCGTCAAACCAGTAAAGGTCAGGCTTAAATTCCTTACCCAGTTCCTCAATCTGCCCGTGGTTGAACGCTGTAAACCTTGCCCAGCGTTCCGGGTCATCAGCATAGCGCTTAACGCTCTTAGTCTGGTTCGGGTAATCAGGCTGCGACCAGTCGAGAAGCGAGTAGTACAGTCCCACCTTCAGGCCCGAGCGCCGCAGTTCCTTCACGAAGGGCTTTACCAGGTCACGCTGCGCAGGGGTTGTATCAACGACATTCAGGCGGCTGAGCCGGGTGTCCCACAGCGCTACGCCGTCGTGATGCTTTGAAGTGAGAACCGCATACCTGGCGCCGCTCTCCTTAATAAGGCTGACCCATGCCGCTGGGTCATATGCAGAGGCGGTGAACCCGTTAAGCTGTTTCATGTAATCATCATAGCTTACCAGTTCATTGTAGAAGGCCCATGACTCGTCAATCCCGTTGACGGCATAGATGCCCCAGTGGATGAAGATCCCGAGTTTCGCATCTGCGAACCACTTCATCCGCTCATCCCTGGAGGGGGAGGCGGGTTGACCGGTCTGCCCTGTCTGTGGTGAGGCGACGGGCATAAGACAGGCAAACAGTATTCCGGCAAGAGCCGCGTGCAGGGAAATCCTTTTAGGAGAGATCATAATGACAGCAGAAGCCGCGTACCTGAAAATTCTTTTAGGAGAAATCATAGCCTGAGATATATGCTGGTGAGTCATAAAATTTCTCTGTCTCGGCCGGTGTCAGCCCGGAGAAGAAGGCATACACCAGGCCCGGCTTCGCGTTGAGCATCCTGTTCAGCGCACCCATCCTCCTGTTTGTGCGTAGCGTCTCATACAACCAGGAGTGGTCGTCAAGCCAGGTGAGTGCTGTGTGATAACCCTCCGAAGCGCAGACTGCCTCAAAAAGATCTGGCAGCAGCGCCTCGCTGCCTTTGCGGCAATATATAGCATTGAGTATTATGTACCTGAATTCCTCCGGCTGAAACAGCCGCCTGAAGAGAGGGGTACGGGGCAGCATCTTCATCATCACCCATCCCCACAGTCCGGGCACATTCACCACCCTGTAACGGGCCGGAATGGCACCCACGCCGGCAACTATTTCACCGTCACGCCGCAAAACATAATACTTATGATCATGGAACGAAAACTCATCCGTATAAAAGCAGTAATCACTGTAGAACTCACTTAGCAGACCGGCCATTGCCGGCTCCTCCTCAGGTAAAAGCCGGGTCACCGAGGGGTCCGGCTTCGGGTCAAACCTGCTGAAGGCTACTGTAAGAAATGACCTGATGTACTCGTATCCGGACTGGTTGATCATGTTGCGCGATCTCTCATTACGGCTCTCAACGTAAGCATAGGTGACGCTCGGACTGCCTCCCTGTTCATCGCTTCCGGCGGTATGCTGCGGATCACGGAACAGCGACAGAATCTTCTGCTTGAAGCTGTCTGCAGCAAGTGAGTGTCTAACCTTACGTCTTCCCGGGGCTTTCTCAACCTGAAAGGCGCTCTGGATGGCCAGGTATCGCAGGTATGACGAGACATACCTGGTTCCCCGGTTCGAGGTTATCCTTCGGCAGAGTCCAATAACTCCCTTCAGGCTGTTCCTCTTGTAAAGGGCAAGGAACGACAACCCGTCACCGTATGATCTGATCCTCTCAGGGGTGTTCAGCATTGTATATCGCATGCCGCCCTCGGAGCCCAGCACCGTTGATTTAAGCAGTGCAATGATGTCTTCGTCAGCGCTTCTGACTTTTCTTACCTCAAGTTTCTTGTAATCGAGCAACGGCTCCTGGTCCATCTTCTCTCCTTTCATTGCCTGAGCATCCCTGCCAGGGTCTCTGCCACTGCCAGGTCTTCGGGCGTTGTTATTTTAATGTTCTCCCTGTTTCCGTGGGTGAGGTGTATCTTCACCCCTGATGCTTCCGCCACGGTGGCATCATCGGTGAACGACGGGTCATAATCCCTGCCGTAGGCTTTCATGATCACGCTGCCGCGAAACACCTGCGGTGTCTGGATGAGCCTCACCTCTGTTCTTGCCACAGGCCTGCTGTCGTCACCGGCAAGGATCCTGACAGAGTCGGCCGGCTCAATGAACGGGACGGCGTTGCCAAATTCTTCCGCATCCGCGAAGCAGCGCCAGATCGTATCATGGCTCACAAGCGGCCTGACGCCGTCATGGATGGCAACCAGGTAATCGCTCCCGGCCTGCCGGGATGTCTCACTGGCATTGCCGGGCATTCCCCTGCCGGAGTCTTTCCCGGCGACACTCCCGGATACCGGACCCGCCGAACCTGCTGCAGCAGAAGCCTCACCCACCGGGCCATACCCCGCTGATGCAGCCACCGCCTCCAGTCCTGCCTTCACAGAATGGAACCGCTCCTCCCCTCCGGCAACCACCCTGTGGCTTACAGCAAAGGAGTGCT
>JAKAXP010000017.1 GCA_021816545.1 Bacteroidota bacterium | reverse complement strand
CTTTCGCGTCCTTCAAGGAGGTCCTTTATGTAGCCGGCACACAGCATGTCTTCCTCGGCTGTTTCGGCTGCCCTGTATCCCATCGCCACAAGTGTGACTTTTTCAGGACGGAGGAGTGAAATGTATGAAGCCACAGCCCCTGCATTGACAAGGCCTGCACCGAGAATTTCCTTTGCCCCGGCAGCGTTCATTATTCCCCTGGTTCCTGCAGTTGTGCAGTGGATCATTGTCTTTCCGGCAACCTGGCCTGTAAGCATCTCTGTGGGGCTGTTCCCGAAGTCAAATCCGGCAGGCTTCTTTTCGTCCTGTTCTCCCGCAATAATTACCTCTGCCATCAGTTTATCCCTTAGTGCGAATGCCTCTTCAGGGGAAGCGACGTCGAGAAGACGGTTAATGCCGCTGTCGAACGCATAGCATGCGGTGCTGAAGGCCCGGAAGACATCTATTATAACTGTCACGCCCTTAGCCTCCTGCGCCCCTTTGATGAACTCCTTTACAGTGATGTCCATGTCATATCTTTCAAATTGTGAAGATAGTAATAGTGTTTGAAGATCATTTCTTAAATTTGCGTTCCGGTAATGATCAGAAAATCTGATGAGACCATTCTCTGAAATAAGCAACTCAATTGTCAGCCGTGCCGGGCATGGAAGAAAGGCTGTTGCAGCCCGGCTGAAGAAATATGCTCCTTTCTGGATTCGGCAGAGGAGAATAATCTATCTGCTTTTCAAGGGAATAAAGAGGGACAATATCTATATTAAAGCATCTGCTCTCACCTTCTTTACTATTCTTTCAGTAATTCCGATGGTGGCCCTGGCCTTCGGGATTGCAAAGGGATTTGGACTTCATGACGAGCTCAGGGCTCAGATTATCATGCAGTTTCATAACCAGGAGCAGGTTATGAACTGGATACTTGATTTTGCCAATACCACCCTTGAGCAGACAAGCGGAGGATGGCTGGCCGGGATTGGAGTGGCCTTCCTCTTTTCAACCGTTGGTCAGCTGCTGAGGTATGTTGAAAACACATTCAACTCCATCTGGAAGGTTTACGAGACCAGGGTGTGGTACCGTCAGGTTACAGACTATCTGGCTGTCATAATACTGGTACCGGCTCTTTTCATAGCCTCAAGCAGTGCCACGGTACTTGCCACAACCCGTCTCAATGAAATACTGAGCCAGTCAGACATGCTTGAAGGGCTGAAGCCGGTGGTATCATTCCTGGTTCAGCTGATCCCGTTCATTTTGCTCTGTACACTTTCAACTGCGGCTTTCCTGGCTATGCCAAACACAAGGGTAAAATTCAGGACCGCTCTTGTTGCAGGTCTTGTAGCAGGTATTGCACTTCAGGTTTTGCAGATACTCTATGTTGAGTCACAGATGGGACTTACCAGGCTGGGCACACTTTACGGAAGCTTCGCCGCCATACCTCTTCTGATGGTCTGGATCCAGATGAGCTGGGTGGTGCTTCTTATGGGAGCGCAGCTGTCATATTACCTTCAGAATATTACCCGTTACGAATTTGAATTTGACGTTCAGACTGTCTCGCCGAGGCAGAAAAAGAGACTCTCGCTGCTGGTGATGCACTCACTTATTGTAGACTTTGTCAAGGGTGTCAAACCCAGGTCGCCCGAAGAGATCTCCCTTGAACTGAGCCTTCCTGTGCGCACTGTGCATGACTGTCTTGACCAGCTTCACCAGGCTTCGATGGTAACCGAGGTGTGGAATGAAGAGCAGGAGAAGTACGTCTACCAGCCGGCTACTGACATCAACAGGATGACCCTCTCATTCGTACTCGAGAAGCTTGAATCTTCAGGCTCCCTGCACAAGATAGTCATAAACAATTCCGATTACAGGAAGATCGATACGGCACTTACCAGGTTTGAGAATCTTGTGGCCGCGTCCGAGGTGAACGTACTGATCAGGGATCTTTAGCAGGCTATTTGTTCCGGAAGGGTGAGAGGCGAAACCTTCTCACATACCTGATAAGCTCTTCAAGTGAGTTCCAGTTGTCAAACAGGTAGTGGGGTGCATCAACGATTATCTGTCTTGTCTCCTGGTGCATTGACCAGTAGCTGATCAGGTTCTGGGCCCTGAATACCCTGTCTTCCGATCCTATAAGGCTGTAATCCCAGCCAAATCCTGTTTCAACCGGTTCCATCATCCTGTTGTAAAGCCATCTCAGCTCGTCATGGAGTGACTTTTCCGACCGTGTGGGTATGTACGCACGGTTCTTCTCAAAACGGCTCCTTGTTCCGAACATCCTGAGATAGAACTTTGCCATGCTGTAATTGGAGATGTTGTCAAGAGTTGCCTCAAAGATTCTGAGAGGGATTCCGTACTTGTCGTCTGCAGCAACCGGCGTTCCGTTGATGGCGATTGTAAGGTCCGGCCTGATCCCCAGTTTCCTGCTGTAATATTCTGCAGCCCAGACGCCAAGTGACCATCCAATGACAGTCACCTGCCTGTATGTCTTCATCTCGGGAAGAATCAGGGGCTCGTCTGCAGAATAGTTGTAGAACAGTATGAAGTCAAAGTTGTCGGTACAGAGGTTTGAAAAGGTTTTGTCATCGATTCCCCAGGTGCCGAAGAGAATAACAAGGTTCCTGTTGTTCTCAAATCTTCGGAGGAATGTTTTCATCGGCGGGTACAAATGAAAAAAGAGGAGAGGGTTACCGTGGTACTTTAAGGAACGGGCTTATGAGATAATCCCGGAATCTACTGTCTGATAAAAGGAAGTAACCTATGGTAGTCAGCCTATAGGTCCATGTGAAAGTCAATGTCTGCAATACAATCCTATTGATTCCCACAAGTAACCCTTACTCTCCTCTTTTATTTCGTCTTTCTACAAATGTAATACATAAACATAATTTTTCCAAGCAATTTCAAAAAAAAATGGGCAGCTGTTATTAACCGGTTGTTAATTAGCTAAGGATTGCGTACTTTTAAACTGGTAATAGGATCATTCATTCTCCTGACATTAACCCTTTTAGTATGATACCTGAAATAATCAGCATCCGGCATGATGACGGATCGGGCTTCAGGGCCGCCTGGATGGATAACGAGAGCAGTTTTCTGCATCTGCATCCTGAATATGAAATAGTTCTGAATATTTCAGGCAACGGCACCCGTGTGGCAGGTGATTCCGTGGAGCTTTTTGACCGTTATGACCTGGTGATGTACGGTCCTGATCTCAGGCATTTCTGGAATTTTTACAGGAAGGATGAGAATGACTCAGGCAGACACGCAATCATGGTGCACTTCCGGCGTGATTCCCTTGGTGACCAGCTTCTCTCTCAGTTTGAGCTTGCCGACCTGCGGCGGCTTCTCGATGGTGCAGGCAGGGGGATTGCCTTTCCGCCCGAGACGGGCGAAGCTGCTGAAGAGCCAATGCGACGTTTGCTTTCCGATACCGGAATGAAGAAAATGGTAAGTCTCTTCAGGCTCCTGGAGATACTCTGTTCCGCCTCGCGGTTCAAAACCCTGTCCGGCGAGAGCCCGGAAGGAACCTGTGAGATCACAGACAGCAGGCTGACTGAAGTCTGTTCCTTTGTAAGAGACAATTTCTACCGCGCCATACCTGTAAAGGAAGTCGCTGCAGTTGCAAAGATGAGCCCACACTCCTTCAGTCGCTTCTTTTCAAGGAGCACAGGCAGCGGATTTGTCGACTATGTTAACCAGGTGAGGACAAACAAGGCTTGCTACCTCCTCCGCGAAACTGACCACCAGATAAACGAAATTGTATTCGAGTGCGGGTTTGCAACCGTTTCAAATTTCAACAAGCAGTTCCGTAAGCATGCAGGGATGTCTGCACGCGACTACAGGGCCCAGTACCGTAACTGATTTCCCGGACCTGGCCGTTCAATCCTTTACAGTTGATGATATTTTTCATACCGGAGATTGATCCGTATTGCTAAATTTGCCTCTGAACCAACTAAAACCATATTTGCCATGGGAATGACAATAACGGAGAAAATCATTGCCGCTCACTCAAAATACAAAACTGTAAAGCCGGGTGACATAGTTGACATATCAATTGACGCACGTGCTGCAAGAGATTTCGGAGGCGCCAATGTGGTAAAGAATCTTAATGATTTCGGCCTGAAGGTGGATGACCCCGGGAAGACTCTGTTCACCTTTGACTGTAATCCGACCGGGTCGGACCAGAAGTATGCGGTCAACCAGCATATCTGCAGGCAATATGCAAGAATCAACGGCATAAAGGTATATGACATTGACGCCGGTATCGGCACACACCTTCTCATTGAGGAAGGTTATGTATGGCCCGGTGCAACAGCGGTATCGACTGATTCACATGCAAACATACTTGGGGCAGTGGGCGCCTTCGGCCAGGGCATGGGTGATATGGACATTGCAGCCGCCTGGAACAGCGGCAAGGTCTGGTTCAAAGTGCCTGCCTCTGTTAAGCTGACCCTGAAGGGTTCCCTTCCGGAAGGGGTGACTGCCAAGGATGTCATCCTGAATCTTCTTCGCATATACGGTGCAAATACACTTCTCGGCTACAGCATTGAGCTTTACGGTGAGGCAGTGGAACGGATGACCCTTGATGAGCGTATAACGGTTGCCTCAATGGCTACGGAAATGGGGGCAATCATTATTCTCTTCCCGCCTTCTCAGTCAATAATAGCCTACTGCCGTGCACGTGCTCTTTCACCCTTCGAGCCGGTCTATGCAGACCCGGATGCCAGTTACGAGGTTGAGGCAGAGATTGATGCAAGCTCCTTCGTTCCAATGGTATCACGCCCCGGTGAACCTCATGACACGATAGGTGTGACTGAAATTCCGGTTACAAGAATTGACTCAGCATTCATAGGCAGCTGTACCAACGGCAGGATCGAAGATATGAGGGTGACTGCTGAAATACTGAAGGGCAGGAAGGTTGCCCCTGGTGTGGTACTCAAGATTGTCCCCTCAACTGACGCGGTGTGGAAACAATGTCTTGAGGAAGGACTCATGGATGTGTTCAAGAATGCAGGTGCACTGGTTTCGAACGCAGGCTGCGCAGGATGTGCCGCAGGCCAGGTCGGGCAAAACGGCAAGGGTGAGATCACGGTCAGCACCGGAAACAGGAATTTCCCCGGCAAACAGGGTCAGGGAAGTGTCTATCTGGCTTCTCCGGCTGTTGTGGCAGCATCAGCACTGGCAGGTTATATCACGACTCCTGATGCCATACCTGCAACACCGCCGGCAGTTGATTACTCCTCATCAGTGCCGGTTGCTGCCGCATCGGCAGGGAAAAGCGCTCCCACAGAGAAACCTGCTGTCATCAGGGGAAGAGTATGGCTGATAGAGCGTGACAACATCGATACTGACATGATCTTTCACAACCGTTACCTGGCCATAACTGACATCCGCGAAATGGGTCAGTATGCATTTGACAACCTGGAAGGTTACAAAGACTTTGCTAAGAGGGCACAGGCCGGTGATATAATAGTTGCAGGAAAAAACTTCGGGAGCGGCAGCTCACGCCAGCAGGCAGTCGACTGCTTTGTCTCCCTCGGGATACAGGCAGTTATTGCCAGGTCATTCGGTGCGATCTATGAGCGGAACGCAATAAACGCCGCCTTCCCGGTGCTTACATACAGTTCATTTGATAAGATCGATCTGAAAGATCAGGACATCATTTCAGTAAACATGCTGACGGGGGAGGTAGTGAATGAGCGCAACGGACTCACCACTTTAATTAACCCGTTCTATGACGCACAATATGAGATATATATTAAAGGGGGATTATTAGGTATAATTTAAAAGAATCATCATAAAATGAAACCAGGGACATTTGTTGAGAAGGTGCTGGGCGCTCCCGAGGGAGCCGTGGTATTCAGAAAACCGGATCTGATACTGACACATGACAACACCTCAAGCATATTTCAGACATTCAAAAAAATGGGAGGTGAAAAGGTATCTGATCCGGAACAGATGGTCATCGTTCTTGACCACAATGCCCCTCCTGCCGATGCGAAGCTTGCAACGCAATACCAGGACATCAGGAATATCGTAACAGGACAGGGGATCAGGAAGTTTTATGATTCCGGTATGGGGATCTGCCACCAGATGATGTCACATCACGCACGCCCCGGAATGATCATTGTCGGATCCGACAGCCATACATGCACAGCGGGGGCGTTCAACTCCCTTGCTGCAGGGATAGACAGGACTGAGGCTGCGGGGATATGGAAAAGGGGTGAGACATGGTTCCTTGTTCCACCCTCCATGAGGATTGACCTGACCGGGAGGCTTCGTCCCGGCGTGAGCGCAAAGGATCTATCTCTCTGGATAATAGGCATGCTCGGATCGGATGGTGCAAACTACATGTCAATCGAGTTTCACGGTGACGGTGTGGCTTCGCTCAGCGTAAGCGACAGGATGACTGTTGCCAATCTTGCCTCCGAGATGGGGGCAAAGAACGCAGTATTCCCGTGTGATGAGGTGTTGCAGAAGTTCATCGGATCGGATACGCGCGGGATCTGGGCTGATGAGGGAGCAGAGTACCATTGCCGCATCTCAATTGACCTCGCGAAGGTATTTCCACTTGTTGCTGCACCTCATCATGTTGACAATATCAGGTCCGTGGCTTCGGTGGCAGGTACCGAAGTACAGGAAGGGCTGATAGGCACCTGCACAAACGGCAGGATAGAGGATCTCAGGACCGCTGCCGCAATACTCAGGGGTGCAACGGTAAAACCCGGGTTCCAGCTTCATATAATCCCCGCCTCCAAGGAGATTTATCTTCAGGCTATACGGGAAGGTATCGTCACTGATCTCATCGAGGCAGGTGCCAACATTCTCAGCCCCAGTTGCGGGCCATGCCTCGGCACAGGTCAGGGAATACCTGCCAGTGGTCACACGGTCATCTCCACTGCAAACAGGAACTTTCTCGGCAGGATGGGGAACAAGGAGGCCTCAATCTTCCTTGCTTCACCTGCCACGGTGGCAGCATCGGCCATAACCGGTGTGATTACCGATCCAAGGATAACCAGGGGAGATGAAGTCTTCCCGTTTAATCCGCCGCAGAGCAAGACAAACAGTATCCGGGAGGGAGAAAACAGAAAAGAGGGTAATGTCTGGAACTATGCAGATGTTGATAACCTGAACACAGACCAGATGTTTGCAGGGAAACATACATACAGTGTAATGAGCTCGGATGCCGCAGCCATATTACCATTGCTTTTCGGCGATTTCGACCCTTCATTCAGCAAAAATGCCGGGGCCGGTGACATAATTATGGCAGGAGACAACTTCGGTTGCGGCAGCTCAAGGGAACATCCGTCCGTGGGACTTGCACACCTCGGGATCAGGGCTGTCATAATCAAGTCGGTCAACCGTATCTTCTACCGCTCCTCGATAAACCAGGGACTGCCTCTGATAGTGCACAGGGAGGCGGTGGAGGCCTACAAACCCGGAGACAGGGTAGAGATAGACTTTGACAAGGGCTCACTGACAGTTGGCAAAAAGAAGTTCTCATTTGAGCCGTTGCCTCCGGAACTGAAGGCGATCATAGAAAAGAAGGGGCTTGTCAACTGGATGAAGAACGCCTGACATGACAGGGCATTGCGGTGACCTGTTGTCAAACGGAAAAAACTGATTATATTTGCGGCGGTTTTTTGAAACCGTGGCACGGTTCCGTAGCTCAGTTGGATAGAGCAACAGCCTTCTAAGCTGTGGGTCGAGCGTTCGAGTCGCTCCGGAATCACCTGGACCGGGGCATTTTATTCCGGACATTACAGAGACAGATGGCATGAACACCATCAATTTCAGATCCGTACTTAAGATAACCGGACTTATCCTGCTGATTTCAGCATCATCATTCCTGCTTTGCATACCTGTGGCACTGATTTATTCGGAGCCGGTCAGGCCTTTTCTGATGGCATTCGTTACTGCCCTTGTTCCCGGTTCACTCATGTATTTCCCGGTTCACAGTCCGCTGCACCAGAAGCTGACTACCAGGGAAGGGTACCTGAGTGTAACACTTGGCTGGTTCGCCCTTAGTCTGTCAGGGATGCTTCCTTTTGCCTACAGTCATGAGATGCATGGCTTTGTAAACATGTTCTTCGAGAGTGTTTCAGGATATACAACAACCGGGGCAACAACCCTGGCAGATGTCGAAAGCCTTTCAAAATCCGTTCTTTTCTGGCGTAGCCTGACACACTGGATTGGAGGTATCGGGATAATTGTGCTCGTTATAATAGTGCTTCCGTCACTCAAGGTGGGTGGATACAGTCTTTTCTCACTTGAATCATCACTGAAGGAAAAGATAATGCCCCGAACGAAGTCAATTGCCATTACCGTACTATTGATTTACCTTTTTCTTACGGTTCTGCTTATTGTCCTTCTGACTGCCGGGGGAATGAGCCTTTTCGACAGTATATGCCATACCTTCGGCACAGTTGCCACGGGTGGATTTTCGACAAAAAACAACAGTATTGCCGGGTATTCGGACTATATTCAGTACGTGCTGGGGATATTCATGTTCCTTTCGGCGGCAAGTTTCGTTGTTTATTACTTCATTTTCAAAAGAAACTTCACCCGGGTAAAGGCAAACGAGGAATTGTGGTTTTACCTCTTTTTCACAACTGCTTCAGTTGTAGCCGTGACCCTTATTCTTTACACCGGTTCAGAGCGGAATTTTGAGGTGGCATTCAGGCATGCATTCTTCCAGGTAACATCAACCATATCAACAACTGGCTTTGCTACAACCGATTACACCTTATGGCCTCAGGCAGCAATGGTGCTCATATTCCTTATGCTATTTGCCGGTGGCTCAACAGGTTCCACAACAGGTGGCATAAAAATGGCACGTCACCTTTTGGCCTTGAAGAATCTTCGCAACGTCACCGTAAAACTTCTCCATCCCTCAGCAGTTATGCCTGTAAAGCTTAACGGCCAGGTGGTACCTGAGAGCATAAACAGCCTGATGACAGTATTCATTCAGCTTTACGTACTCATTTTCCTGGCTGGCATGATGATAATCCTGCTTTCCGGTATTCCGGCAATTGAGGCCGCAGCAGCATCAGTAACAGCACTTTCCAATGTCGGACCCGGAATGGGCGCTTCAGGAAACACGGGTAACTACTCCCACTTCAACGGAGTGGCCAGGATGACGATGGCGGTACTGATGATAATAGGCCGTCTCGAGATCTTTACAATATTTGCACTCTTTACACGTCCCTTCTGGAAGAAGTAGATTAACGGCAAACAACATCATTTCAATTCTTTTTCCTGTCAGAAGTATTAAAAATTCAAAAACTCGTTTACCTTTGCAGCCAATTAAAAATCATCTCATGAATAAAGGAATTGTTAAATTTTTCAATGTATCCAAAGGTTTTGGATTCATTAAGGACGCCAACTCATCCAAAGAGTATTTTGTTCATTCAACTGGCCTGATCGACAAGATCAAGGAGAATGACGAGGTAACTTTTGACCTCCAGGAAGGTAAAAAAGGGTTAAATGCCGTTAATGTAAGACTTGCATAGTTAACACTATAATGTACATTTAATTACCCTGGTCCCGACACTCAAGTGTCGGGACTTTTAATTTCAGGCTCCCGGGAATCCTGGTTATACTGAACAAATCTGTTTGTATTTAGTTATACTGATATGATAATGCGGCCCGGAACCGGCCGGACTGTGTGAACAGATCAATTGAATGAAATGAGAATGGCCGGAAGTTCAAATCTCTCAGCCTCCACACGGATGTCAGAGGCTGTTTCAGAAAATCCTTTCCTGCTCCTCCTTCTGGAGCACCTTAATATTGACCTCCCCCTGCAGGAGAAGTCAATTGGTGACGTGGCATCTGACAACGGCATCGACAGGGACCTTTTCCTCACCTTCGTGAACCTGTACGGCAATATGAACCACGCTGACGGCATGCCCTTTACCGGGAGGGAGGTTCCTTCGATAATCAGGTACCTTAAGAACAGTCACCGGTATTACTCCGAGGAGGTTTACCCGGGTATTATGGAAACAATCAGCGGGATCAGCATGTCAGGAAATTCTGAAGAGACCCGGATGATTGAAAAGTTCTTCACGGAGTATCTGGCAGAAGTAAAAAACCACTTTGATTACGAGGAACAAACAGTATTTCCATATATCGTTCAACTGAACGAAAAACTGACAGGTAAGAATACTGAGACTGAAACGACCGGTTACTCTGTGTCTCAGTACAGGGAGCACCATGATGATATTGAAGAGAAGCTTGACGACCTGAAAAGCCTTCTGATTGAATACCTCCCGCTGAAGGAGGGGAGGCAGGTCAGGAGGAGGCTGCTATTCAGGCTGTACGAACTTGAACATGACCTGCGCATTCATTCAGGAATAGAGGATCATCTGCTGATCCCGCTTGTTGCCTCCATGGAAGCAAGGATAAACAACAGGAATTGAGCAGTACGGTCAACATAGTGATTGCAGAGCCTTCTGGGTTGCTCTACAGCGGCCTGGCTTCCGTCATAGGCAGTTCCGGAAAAGGATTTTCAGTTCTCCGGGCAGAATCACCCGAGGAAATTCAGCGGCTTGTGACCGTCAGAACAGTAAGTGCCGTGATCATTAATCCCGGTCTTGTCCATGCTAACACCCGGATTGTGCACGCTATCAGGACTTCATCCCCTGGCACCAGGCTGATTGCCCTGCTTTATGCCTTTTTTGACGAGAGCCTGCTGTCTCATTTTGATGACAGGATCACGATAAACGATCCTCCGTCAAAAATCATTTATACCCTTGGAAACGAATCGGCCGAAACCATTCCCGCAGACGGCGACCCCGGAACTGCAGGCCTGACTGAGAGGGAGATAGAGGTCCTCAGGTTGCTTGCTTCCGGCAAGGCCACAAAGGAAATTGCGGAAGAACTGCACATAAGCACCAACACGGTCATAACGCACAGGAAGAATCTTTCGGTAAAAACCGGCATCAGGTCTGTTTCCGGCCTGGCAATCTATGCTGTGGTGAAGAAATACATCACCCCCGGCAGTACCGGCCTCTGAGTTCAGGCAATCTTGCATCATCATTTATGATGACCCCGCCCCCTCATTTTCATAATTATTGAGGATTTCCAGAAATTTCTGCCATCGGTACATTTGTGCCGGTTACTGAGTATATGGAACTCCTCCCGGTCAGAAAATGCATTTCGGGTTTTCTCTTGCCGGATGCAATTTAAAAATTATGAGACCCGGAGTTTCACTCTGACAGATTTGAATATGCGATTATCTGAGCTGGCAACGAGCGAGAAGGGAACAATCACCAGGATACACGGCAGCGGGGCATTCCGCAAGCGTATAATGGAAATGGGATTCATCCGCGGAAAGAATGTGGAGGTAATAAGAAATGCCCCGCTCCTTGATCCTGTGGAATACCGGATCATGGGCTACAATGTCTCCCTGCGCCGCCAGGAAGCGTGGCTTGTTGAAGTTATCCCGGGTGAGGAGTACAGGGTTGAAACATCTGCCGGGATCTTTGCTGGTGATCAGGGCTGCCGGCATCAGGGATACAGGGTTGACGGAAAGGTAATTAATGTGGCCCTGGTGGGAAATCCCAACAGCGGGAAAACATCATTGTTCAACCAGGCCTCAGGGGCACATGAGCGTACCGGCAATTACAGCGGGGTAACAGTAGATGCCAGGGAAACAACCATTCACCACGGGGGATACCTGATTAACCTTACAGACCTTCCGGGCACATATTCGGTCACCGAATATACCCCGGAGGAACTGTTTGTCAGGACAAGGCTGCTTGAAGGCAGGCCTGATGTGGTCATTAATGTGGTTGATGCCTCCAACCTCGAAAGGAATCTCTATCTGACCACACAGCTCATAGAAATGAATGTCAGGGTAATAGTTGCCCTTAACATGTACGATGAGCTTCAGAAAAGCGGCGCGAAGTTAAAATTTGATGAACTGGGTACCATGCTGGGGATTCCGGTTGTGCCAACAGTTGCGGTGAGGGGAAGAGGAATACTCGAGCTTCTGAACCGCGTAGTGGAAGTTTACAGGGGTGAGAATCCCATATCAAGGCCTGTCCGGATCAACTATGGCAGCAGTGTGGAACCGTCTCTGGAAGCCTTGCAAAAGGAGATCAGAAAGAACGGCGGGGCTCCTGACGGTTTCCCTGACCGTTATCTTGCCATAAAGCTACTTGAAGGAGACAGGAAAGTGACAGCCATGGTTGAAGGTATTTCAGGATACCGGTCACTTGCAGCCATGGCGCAGGCTGAAAGAAACATGCTTGCAAAGGCATTCGGGGATGAGGTCGATTCTGTTATGGCTGATGCGCGTTATGGCTTTATTGCAGGAGCCCTCGCAGAAACCATGACGCCCGCGAAAAATTCTGCAGTCAGTCCGGGGCGTGATCCTGACTCCCTTCTTACTCACCGGATCTGGGGATATCCGATATTTCTTGCTTTCCTTTTTATTATGTTCCAGACAACCTTTGTGGCTGGCAGCCTTCCGATGGAGTGGATAGAATCAGGGGTCAGCAGGCTCGGTGCCATGGCAGGCAACCTTATTCCGCCCGGATCATTTCATGACCTTTTGGTTGACGGTGTGATAGCAGGGGTGGGAGGCGTCATAGTATTCCTTCCCAATATACTTATTCTCTTCTTCTTCATCTCCCTTATGGAAGACACGGGTTACATGGCCCGCGTTTCATTCATAATGGACAAACTGATGCACAGGATCGGGCTGCACGGCAAGTCGTTCATTCCCCTGCTTATGGGTTTCGGTTGCAATGTGCCGGCAATAATGGCCACCCGCACGCTGGAAAACAGGAAAGACAGGGTAATGACAATGCTGATTGCCCCCTTCATGTCATGCAGTGCAAGACTTCCCGTGTATGTTCTGATCATATCAGCCTTTTTTGAAAAGAGGCAGGGGCTGGTGCTGTTTTCGGTATACCTCACCGGCATTGTCCTTGCAATCTCGGTGGCACTGCTGCTTAAAAAAACAATCTTTGCCGGCAAGGATGTCCCGTTTGTGATGGAGCTGCCTCCTTACCGGATACCTTCGATGCGAAACACCTTCAGGCACATGTGGTTCAATGCCAAACAGTACCTTCACAAGATGGGCAGTATAATTCTTGTGGCCTCCGTGATCATCTGGGCGCTGTCTTATTTTCCGAGGCTGGAGGAAGGGACACGGATGGAGCGGCTTGAGCATTCATGGATCGGGAGGGCAGGTCATTTCATTGAACCGGCGGTGCAGCCGCTGGGATTTGACTGGAAACTGGGTGTCAGTATTGTCACCGGATTGGCGGCGAAGGAGGTGGTTGTCAGCACCATGGGTGTTCTTTACCAGGGAGATGAAGCAGGAGAGGTCGGTACCGCCGGGCTTGGTGAACGGCTCAGGGAACAGGAACATGCTTCTGGCAGGCTTGCGGGACAAAAAGTCTTTACCCCTTTTGTTGCAGTCGCATTTATGCTGTTCGTCCTCATATACTTTCCATGCGTTGCCGTGATTGCTGCAATTAAAAAGGAGTCGGCAACAAAGTGGGCATTGTTCAGCATGTTTTATACAACTGTCCTGGCGTGGATTGTTGCCTTTCTTGTGAACCAGGCAGGCAAATGGTTGTTCTAAATACAGTATAATGGATCAGGATATAATAACATTGATTATCGTCTTCGCCGCAGTCTCATATGCTCTTTATTCAACATTAAGGGCACTGAGACCCGGAAAATCATCCGGCTGCGGCGATTGTGGCGGCTGTGCCGCGAAAAGGGAAATAAGGGAATGTATGACTTCAAAAACAAACAACCATGTCACAGGTAAGTATTTATCTCAATTTTGAGCGGGAAACTGAAGCTGCCTTCAACTTCTACAAACAGGTTTTTGGCGGGGAATTCCAGGGAGGAATAATGCGATTCAGGGATGTCCCGCCCTCAGAAAAGATGCCTCCGTTGCCTGCAGAGGATCTGGATCTGGTTATGCATGTAAGCCTGCCAATTCTGGACGGATTTGCACTTATGGGCAGCGATGCACCAAAATCAATGGGCTTCAGGATTACTGCCGGCAACAATGCCTATATAAACCTCATGCCTGCAACCAGGGCAGAGACAAGACGAATTTTTTCAGCCCTTTCCGAGGGGGGAGTGGTGGAACAGGATCTGCAGGAGATGTTCTGGGGCGACTATTATGGTTCCCTCCGCGACAGATTCGGCATCCAGTGGATGTTCAACTGCTCAGCAAAGGAATGACATTGCAGGAACATTATTCCAGACTTATTCCTGAAGGTGCCGGGTTTGTTTCCTATTCTTTTCTTGCCTGAAGGCTGAACCTGGTTTCTGCTACATGGCATATAAGCCTGACAGTCTCATCAATGCCGAGGAGCGATGAATTGATGCAGAGATGGTATGATTCAGCGGCTCCCCACGTCTTGCCGGTGAAGTAGTTATAGTAGGATGAGCGTCCCTTGTCGGTACGCTCTATCAGCTCCTTCGCCTTGCCTTCACTGATCTTATGGCTCTGGGCTATCCTCCTTATCCGTTCTTCCATGTCAGCGCTCACAAAGAGATTCAGGCAATTCCGCTCATCTTTCATTACATAGTCTGCGCACCTGCCGACAAAAATACATGATCCTTCCGCGGCAAGCTTTTTCATCACATCGCTCTGTATCCTGAACAGTGATTCATTGCTGAGGTAATAATTGGAGAAGAAGTCATCACCCATGGCGGTCCGAAGCCCGAGAATCCCGGGAAAAAGGCTGAAATGCTTCTGCTCATCTACCCTTTCAAAAAACTCCTCCTTCAGGCCGCTCTCCTGTGAGGCGATCCTTATCAGTTCCTTGTCATAAAAAGCTATCCCCAGCCTGGCAGACAGTTTCTGCCCGATCTCCCTTCCTCCGCTGCCAAGCTGTCTTCCTATTGTAATAACATATCTTTGTGCCATGCGCCGGTGGATTTTGCAATATCCAAATTTACTGTTTAATAATTTATTTTCCGCTATCCGTAAGCGGTAATTGCGGTTTATGAAGGGCTGCTTCGCCGATTGTTGCCATTGGCCAAAATATAGTACTTTAGAGGTCATATTTTTGCGGATCAGACCTTAAGGCCATGAAGAAAGGTTATATTCTCTCCCTTGACCAGGGAACGACAAGTTCCAGGGCCATTCTATTCGGCATGGACGGGCAGCCGGTTGCCTCTTCACGGAAGGAGTTTGGCCAGATATTTCCGAAGCCCGGATGGGTTGAGCATGACCCTGAAGAGATATGGGCAACCCAGGCCGGCGTGGCAGCCGAAACTCTGACAAGGGCAGGCGTTGACAGCAGCGGGGTGGCCGGTATCGGAATCACAAACCAGAGGGAAACAACCGTGGTCTGGAACAGGAGAACAGGCAAACCGGTGTACAATGCAATCGTCTGGCAGGACCGCAGAACGGCAGATTATTGTGACTTTCTGAAGGAGGAGGGCCTTGCGGATATGATTGCTGACAGGACCGGCCTTATAGTTGATGCCTATTTTTCTGCAACCAAGGTGAGGTGGATACTTGAGAACGTCAGCGGTACCAGGGAAGCGGCTGAAAGAGGCGAACTTGCGTTCGGTACCATCGATACATGGCTTGTCTGGAACCTGACCGGCGGACGCCTTCATGTAACTGACGTTTCCAATGCTTCCAGGACTATGCTGTTCAATATCAGGACCATGGAATGGGACCGGGAGCTGCTTTCACTCTTCGGAATACCTGAATCCGTTCTCCCTGAAGTACGCTCATCATCCGAGGTTTACGGGCTTACATCCGGCATCTTTGGGTCTCAAATACCGGTCTCAGGTATTGCGGGCGACCAGCAGGCAGCACTGTTCGGACAGATGTGCGTGGGACAGGGAATGGTCAAGAATACCTACGGTACAGGCTGTTTCATGATGATGAACACAGGCAGCATGCCCATGAAGTCGCATAACAGGCTACTGACAACCGTGGCCTGGAAGATAGGAAATGAAACTACATACGCCCTTGAGGGGAGTATCTTCATAGGAGGTGCGGTGGTGCAGTGGCTTCGTGACGGACTCGGCATCATAAGGCAGTCATCTGAGGTGGAGGACCTGGCATCACAGGTAGGCTCTTCGGATGGTGTATTTTTTGTCCCTGCCTTTGCCGGTCTTGGCGCTCCTTACTGGAACCAGCACGCCAGGGGTATCATCACCGGGCTTACCAGGGGATCAACTGCCGCACATATTGCCCGTGCCGCACTTGAGAGCATAGCATACCAGACACTTGATGTACTGCTTGCAATGGAAAAGGATTCAGGGCTGAAGATAAAAGAGTTAAGAGTTGACGGAGGGGCTACTGTCAACAGCCGTCTCATGCAATTCCAGGCTGACCTGCTCCGGGCTGATGTGGTTCGTTCCGGCATCACTGAGACAACGGCCCTCGGTGCTGCCTTTCTCGCTGGCCTGTCGACAGGATTCTGGAAAGGAATTGATGAATTGCGAAGCCTTTGGCAGGCCGGGATAATCTTCTCACCGGAAATGCAACCCGGCGAAGCTGAAATCCTGGTGGGAGGATGGCACCGCGCAGTGAGGGCAGCAGGTAAATGGGCAGATGACCATTAACATTTACGTAAAACATTGATTGCATCTGAACGACCCGGACTTTATAAAATAAAATCGAAAATATGAAAAGGATAATTCTTCTTGCTGCACTTTTTTCACTGCTTTTCACCAGTGGGCTTGAGGCTCAGAGCGCTGACAGCGCTGACGTCTATATGATTACATGTGCACCCGGTACAGCCAGCTACTCAATCTACGGGCACACAGCCCTGAGGATCACCATGCGCAACGCACCGTTTGACATGGTTTATAACTGGGGAATTTTTGATTTTTCCACACCCAATTTCGTTTACCGCTTTGCCAAGGGTAAGCTCGACTATATGCTGGGTGCATACAGCTATGAAAGATTCCTGGAAGAATATATCGCCGAGGGCAGGTCTGTCTGGTCCCAGAAACTGAATCTCACGACAGGGGAGAAGGAGAAACTTTTTTCCCTTATAAATGAGAATCTTAAGCCTGAAAACGTTAAGTACAGGTATGACTTTTTCTTTGACAACTGCGCTACCAGGGTACGCGATATAGTCGCCGCATCGGCAGTAGATACGGTGATATTCCCGGTTAAGGATAAAGCCAGATCTTTCCGTCAGCTCATTGACCCGTACCAGAAGGTTCTTCCTTGGCTCGATTTCGGAGCTGACATGCTTCTCGGACTGCAGGCAGACAGGAAGGCGACTGTGGCAGACGAGATGTTCCTTCCGGTCTTTCTGAGGGACAATTTCGCCGGAAGCATGATAATCCATAACGGGAACAGTGAACCGCTTGCAGGCCCTGTTGAGACCGTTGTAGACATCCCTTCACCGTCCTACGGGAAAAAGGTATGGGTGCCTCAGGCAGTCTTCTGGCTGGTTTTCCTATTCGTGGCCCTTGTGACATTCGTGTTCAAACGGCCGGGGCTGGAGAAGTTTATTGATTTCGTCCTCTTTTTCATATACTCCCTGCTTGCACTGGTGCTGGTGTTTACCAACATCCTTTCCGAACATGATGCACTGCGTCTTAACCTTCTTTTCC
>JAKAXP010000262.1 GCA_021816545.1 Bacteroidota bacterium | reverse complement strand
AACCCAGCTTATGCCTGGCGGTGGAATTGGATGATATGATAGGTGAAGCTTCAGAGAGTCCGTAGCCCTGGTACATCGGTACCCCTATTGCATAGAAGAAGCGCTGCAGCTCTATATCCAGGAGTGCACCTCCTCCTATGAAGAACTCAAGCTCCCCACCGAAGGCTTCCCTGACCTTGCTGAACAGGATCCTGTCAAACAACCTGATAAGCGGTTTCTTGAGTTTATGTATTCCCTGACCTTTATTGTATCCCTCCCTGTTATATGAATAAGCCAGGCTCAATGCAAAGTTGAAGAGCGCTTCAGTCAGTTTACCTTTCTCCTTTATCCCCTTTTCAATGTTCTTGCGGAAGTTCTTTGCCAGTGCCGGTACGCTCATCAGCAGGTTCGGTTTGATCTCCTTCATGCATATGGGAATATTCCGGAGAGTCTCCATCGGGGTCTTTCCTACCTTCACCGATGCAATGCTGGCCCCTTTACCCATGAATGCGTAAATGCCTGCCGTGTGTGCAAAGGAGTGGTCCCACGGAAGTATAAGTAGGGTTTTGTAGAACTGCGGGATATCCATCAGGCTGTATGACTGGTAGACGTTTGTTACATAGTTGCCGTGTGTGAGGATAATCCCTTTCGGGTCAGCAGTGGTGCCTGAAGTGTAGCAGATATTTGCAAAATCAGAGGGGGTTATTGAGGAAGTAAATTCTTCAAAGCTTTTCCTGTTGGCAGGTATCTCGAGCCACTCCCGCCCGATCTTTCTTACTTCGTTGAAATGGATCTGACCTTCGGAGTATTCTTCGCGGGGGTCCATGAAGATTATCTTCTGCAGTTCCGGGCACCTGGCAGCAACCTCAAGTATTTTCGGGGCCTGCGTACTGGATGTGATCACCATCTTAGACCCGGAGTGTGCGATGCGGAATCTTATCTCCTCAGGGTTAAGCTTGACTGAGAGAGGCACATTGACGCCACCGGCGTAGAGGATCCCAAGTTCACCTATCACCCAGCTGTTACGGCCATCGGCAAGCAGGCTGACACGGTCACCCTTTTTGATGCCCAGCTGCATAAGGCCGGCCCCGAACTCATGAACCTGGCGCCTGGTCTCCTGGTATGTGGTTCCCTCATACTTCTCCTGCAGCTTCTCCCACAGGTAGATATTTGAAGCATATTTTTCCACATTTTCTTCGAAGAACCGGATTAGTGACTTCATCTCTTAATAGTTTACATGGTTAATAAATTCGCAATCTAATATAGAAAAGAATTGTCTTGTTAAGGATCGATTCAGGAATATTCATTGCATTTTTGCACTGTAATCAATACCTTTATCATTCAAAATCGTGAAAAACTGCTATTTATGAAGAAATTATCCCTTGTGTTTCTGGCAGCTGTTCTGATTGTGACTCCGTCATGTGATTTCATGAAGAGCATAAATCCGTTCGGAAAGAAGGCCCGGGAGGCTGAAGCCCTGAGGCAGCAGCAGGAGGCATTCCGTATTGCAGACTCAATACGTGTGGTAAATGAGAAGCAGGCTGAGGAAGAGCGTGCCCGCCAGGCAGAGCTGGCAAAGGCAGCGGAAGAACAGGTCATGGCTGTGACCGGTTACCATGTCATCGTGGGCAGTTTCCTGACACCGGCCTATGCCGATGCCTGGCTTGAACACATTAAAGGTTTTGGCTTCGATGCGCAGAAGATTGATATGAACGGCGGGAGATGGCAGCTCGTTTCGGCAAGTTCCTTCCCAGACCTTCACCAGGCCTTCAACGCCCTGGGCAGCATCCAGGACAGGATAAACGGCGAAGCCTGGGTTTATAAAAACGAATGAGTTTCAGCCCCGGATGGTGGCTGACCTGTCAGGCCCTACAGAGATGATTGTGACGGGAACTCCGGTTTCCTTCTCAATAAACCCGATATATTCCTTCAATTCAACCGGCAGCTCTTCCCTGGAACTGCATCGAGTAATGTCACAGTCCCATCCCCTGAACGACCTGTAGTTGAGTCCCTCGATGTCATACAGGCAATAGGGCAGTTCGGTCTGTTCCTTTCCTTCAACTGTATATGAGTGGCACACCTTTATCTCGCTGAAACCTGAAAGGACATCTGCTTTCATCATGAACAACTGGGTCACCCCGTTTATCATGATTGCATATTTCAGAGCAGGGAGATCAAGCCACCCGCAACGGCGGGGTCTCCCGGTGGTGGCGCCGTATTCGTTGCCGAGGTCACGCATCCGCTGTCCGTCAGCGTCATCAAGCTCCGTCGGGAACGGGCCGCTGCCAACCCTTGTGCAGTAGGCCTTGAATATACCGAAGACATCTCCTGTGCGCCCGGGTGCGATACCCAGCCCTGTGCATGCCCCGGCTGCCACTGTGTTTGACGAGGTGACATAAGGATAGGTCCCGAAGTCAATATCAAGCATTGTCCCCTGGGCACCCTCTGCAAGAACACGTTTACCGGCCCTGAGAGCCATGTCTATATGATAATCGGCATTGACGGTATTGAACTTCTTCAGGAACTCCACAGCGTCAAACCACTCTTCTTCAAGTGCTTTGAGATCATTGATGTATCCATAGCCCTGCAGGATTCTCAAATGATCATTTACACGGGTACGGTAGAATTCCCTGAAATCCTTTCTCAGAAGGTCGCCTACCCTAAGCCCGTTGCGAGATGCCTTGTCAGTGTATGCAGGACCGATTCCCCTGAGGGTTGATCCGATTTTGGCCTCTCCCAGAGAAGCCTCATGGGCAGCATCGAGAAGCTTGTGGGTGGGCATTATCAGGTGTGCCTTGAGTGATATGAGCAGCCTCTCACGGACCTCTTCAGTTCCTAAGCCAAGGCTCTCCACCTCACGGCGAAATACAACGGGATCTATAACAACACCGTTGCCGATAATGTTGATTTTGTCCTTATGAAAAATACCTGAGGGGATCAGGTGCAACACATGCTTCGCTCCGTTGAACTCTATGGTGTGGCCTGCATTGGGCCCGCCCTGGAATCGTGCAACTATTTCATACTGCGGGGTCAGAACGTCTACGATTTTCCCCTTTCCCTCATCTCCCCACTGGAGCCCTAATAATATGTCAATCTTCATAATAAAAGTTGGTCCACTCTTCTGAAAACAGGCAGCAATTTACGAAAAAAAGAGCAGACCGGCACTCTTTATCCGGAACCTGAAAATACAATCCGGTCCGAACCGGAATTATTTGCGTACGGTATTGAAATTGAAGCTGGCTCCTATGCCGAAGGAAAGGAAACGGTCATAGGCAATCTCCGGCCTGACCGCCCACCTGTCAAGATCACTGCTCAGGCCAATGCCCAGCGAGATGCCCGGGTACGCTGCAATGCCACCGAACCCGGCTACCAGAACATGGAGTTTGGGTGCCACTGTAAGCTCAAAGATGTCAGACGAGCCGAACAGGGTGAGATAAAGCCTGGGATCAATTGAAAAGTATCCGAAACCGGTGGGGTTTTCGGTGTCAAAGCTGGTGTAAAAGTAGAATCCGACAGGAACGCTGATTGCCAGGACGTCCTCCTTAAGCCTGATCCGGTTGTTGAATTCAAAAAAGTTCATCTTCTCAAGATCGTTCCAGATGTCA
>JAKAXP010000261.1 GCA_021816545.1 Bacteroidota bacterium | reverse complement strand
TGCCGGATAGACAGGATCATTGTCATAACCCCTGAAAAGTACCAGTGGCTGGTTCCGGGTGCCGTCAAAACCGTTGCTGTGTATCGAGAGGAATATATCGGCATTTGCCGTATTGGCCATCGTGGCAATTGTTGAAAGGGCAAGATCATCAGAAGTGTAATTGGTTGTGCGTGACATGTACACGGCTGCATTGCGGTCCTCGAGCAATTGCCTAAGGAAAAGTCCCTTCGTAAGGTTTCCTTCTGATTCCCAGAAGTCAGTCGCTATCATATGCCTGTCGTCGCCGTCATGCCCCCCATGCCCGGGATTTATGAAAACCTTAAGACCGGTGAAGTCGGTTCTCTGACCATACTGGACTGCCGGTAGCAACATCAGGGCAGCAAACAGGCAAACTTTTCTGAAGTGGTTCATCTTACCCTTACTTTCATCAGGTAAATCTCACCGTTGTCTGTGCAGAAAGCAATGTGCCTGTTGCCTGCGGCGAAAGGGAACATCTCTGACCTGCCAGGGGTGGAAGTGAAAACTACCCTCCTCTTATCATTCAGGGAATAGTAAACGAGCTCCGAAGAGGTGATCCTGTGACCGTCATCCCTGTCATCCATCCCTATCACCAGCCTGTCACTGAACCACCTGGGTGCATTTATTCTGCCCAGGTCGTGCAGGATCTTCCCTTCGGTATCACATATATATGTACCTCTGCCCTGATAGTTGTAAAGGATTTTGTTTCCGTCCGGAGAGAGCGATGCCCATATATAGAAGCCGTCACCGTTTGGCATCAGCTCTTTCCTTTCACCGCCGCGGTACAGCACCGGCATCATATCCTCGATCACAACAAATGATCCTTCACCGCCCGACTTCAGGACAGGGCCGGCCTGTTCAACCCTTGCGCCGCCTTCTGACTTCAGGAGAACCGCATTCCCGGACACTGCCGGCGGAATGACATCCCTCCCGCTCTCCGTCAGCAACTCCTTTTTAGCGGTATTAATGTCATAACTGTAAACAGATGAATACTTAAGATTGTCTTTGAAACTGTCGCTCCTGTAGAAAACCTTTTTCCCGTCTGCGGTAACAGCTGGCTCATAACCTGCACCGGCATCATCCGTTATAACCTGCAGGCGGCCTTTTCGCGTTTCCAGAAGCTTAAGTCCGTTGTAACCGCTGCCCGCCACAAGAAGGAATCCTGATGCAGGAACTGTCCCCGAAAGAAGGTATGATCCATTGTCCTCGGGGATAATCCTTTTCACGTTCCTGACCCTGATATCCTGCGGATATGCCTCGGCGGTAAAGAGAAAAACCATTATAATTATTGAAGCTCTCATTTCATTGCGTATTGCAATCTAAAGATAATTAATCGGTGTTTACCACAGGCGAAATTTTTCCTGTCTCCCGGGATTGATTTTTATCATCTATTTTAATTGCTTAATATTATTAACTTTGATGGACATCAAAACCGCCCCAACCATGATGTCAGTTGAAATCTTAAAGAAATATGGCATTACAGAAGCCAGGGAGATCATTTACAATCCCTCCTTTGAAAGTTTATATGAAGATGAGCTTTCCCCTGATCTGAGTGGATTTGAGAAGGGTATTCTGACAACGACCGGGGCTGTGACAGTTGACACCGGGGTATTCACCGGTCGTTCGCCCAGGGACAAGTACATTGTACGTGACAGCACCACAGAAAATACTGTCTGGTGGAAATCGGACAGTTCCCCCGTTTCTGACAACAAAGCCCTTTCGCAGGAGGCATGGGATCACTGCAGGAAGATTGCCGAAAAGCAGCTGTCGGGCAAGAAGCTCTATGTGATGGACTGCTACAGCGGGGCCAACCGTGACACAAGGCTGTGCGTCCGTTTTATAATGGAAGTGGCATGGCAGGCCCATTTTGTAAAGAACATGTTCATCCGTCCGACAGAAGAGGAGCTTAAGGATTTTAGTCCCGATTTCGTGGTGCTGATGGCCTCCAAAGCTGTAAATCCTGACTATCAGAAATTCGGAATGAATTCCGAAAACTTTGTCCTGTTCAACCTGACGGAAAGGATGGCACTTGTTGGAGGCACCTGGTACGGCGGGGAGATGAAGAAGGGTATCTTTTCTGTAATGAATTACTATCTCCCGCTTAGAGGCATTGCCTCGATGCACTGCTCGGCCAACGTTGGAAGGAAGGGCGATGTGGCAATCTTCTTCGGCCTGTCAGGAACGGGGAAAACCACCCTTTCGACTGATCCGGAAAGGGCGCTGATCGGCGATGATGAGCATGGCTGGGATGATGAGGGGATCTTCAACTTCGAGGGTGGTTGTTACGCAAAAACCATCAATCTGAGCAGGGAGAATGAGCCTGACATCTATCGCGCCATCAGGCGCGATGCTCTCCTTGAAAACGTTGTTGTGAATGAAAAGGGGGAAATCGATTTCGCCAGTGCAGCCAAAACCGAAAACACAAGGGTTTCCTACCCGATATACCATATTGATAATATTGTGAGGCCGGTCTCAAGGGCCGGACATGCCACCACTGTCATCTTCCTGACGGCAGATGCCTTTGGTGTGCTGCCGCCGGTATCCAGGCTTACTGAAGAGCAGACACAGTATTACTTCCTGAGCGGCTATACCGCGAAGGTGGCTGGTACCGAAAGGGGAATAAAGGAACCCGTTCCCTCCTTCTCTGCCTGTTTCGGGGCAGCTTTCCTGCTACTTGATCCGATAATTTATGCCCGTGAACTCACACGCAAGATGAAGGAACACCATGCCGATGCGTGGCTGGTAAATACTGGCTGGATGGGCGGGCCATACGGGACCGGCAAGCGAATTGACCTCCCTTCAACCCGCAGGATAATCGATGCCATACTCAACGGATCACTCAAGCAAGTTCCCTTCACAACAATACCTGTCTTTAACCTGAGCATCCCGGCAACAGTCCCCGGTGTTCCGGCAGACCTGCTTGATCCCGGGAAAAGATGGCCCGACTATGAGACATGGATAAAGGCCGCAAGGGAACTCGGAGAAAAATTCGTCAGGAACTTCAGCAAATTCACTTCGAACAGCGAAACGGCAAAACTCGTATCTTCGGGACCTAAGCCGTAAAAGATCGCTAATGGTCATATCATTATCAGTTATTGCAGTCGTGCTGGCTTACCTGGCAGGCTCAATTCCCAGTGCCGTCTGGGCAGGAAAGATATTTCACGGCATCGATGTCAGGGAACATGGAAGCGGTAACGCCGGCGCCACGAACACTGTAAGGGTTCTGGGCTGGAAAACAGGCATACCCGTCCTGATCTTTGACCTCTTCAAGGGTTGGCTGGCAGCAATGCTTCCGCGGTTCCTCGATGCAGCCCCGGCAGGCAGTGAACCGATGATGGTACTTCAGATTGTATGCGGACTGGCAGCAATTATCGGACATGTGTTTCCGCTGTTCGCCGGATTCCGCGGAGGGAAAGGAGTGGCAACCACTTTTGGCGTCCTGCTTGCACTCCATCCGCTACTGACACTGACCTGCGCAGGAATCTTCCTCCTGGTGCTGTTCATCAGCGGCTACGTTTCACTGGGATCGATGATAGCGGTTGCTATGTTTCCGGTTCTGCTGCTGACAGTGTTCAGGAC
>JAKAXP010000260.1 GCA_021816545.1 Bacteroidota bacterium | reverse complement strand
TGAGACTGGTATCCCCAAGGATATGGCAGCCGAGCTTTACAAGCCGTTTGTGATCCGCAAGCTCATTGAGCGAGGCATCGTCAAGACTGTAAAGAGCGCCAAGAAGATTGTCGACCGCAAGGATCCGGTTGTATGGGACATTCTTGAGAACGTTCTCAAGGGCCATCCCGTGCTGCTCAACCGTGCTCCGACACTTCACAGGCTCGGTATCCAGGCTTTCCAGCCCAAGCTGATTGAGGGCAAGGCAATACAGCTGCACCCGCTCGTGTGTACGGCTTTCAACGCCGACTTCGACGGTGACCAGATGGCAGTGCACCTGCCTCTCGGCAACGCAGCAATACTCGAGGCTCAGATGCTGATGCTCGCATCGCACAACATCCTCAACCCGGCCAACGGAGCGCCCATCACCGTTCCATCACAGGACATGGTTCTCGGGCTGTACTATATAACCAAGGCACGCAAAAGCACCGAGTCAATTAAGGTCAAGGGCGAGGGTACTGTCTTCTACTCACATGATGAGGTTCGGATAGCATTCAATGAGGGCAAGATTGACCTCCATGCAATCATCAAGGTCAAAGTTAATGACATCGTTGACGGCAAGAAGGTTAACCACCTGATTGAGACAACTGTGGGACGGGTTCTCTTCAATGAGTTCGTTCCGGAGGAAGTAGGTTACATAAATGAACTGCTGACCAAGAAGTCACTCAGGGATATTATCGGTAACGTGCTCAAGAAGGCAGGGACGGCCAAGACGGCTGACTTCCTCGATGCAATCAAGGAACTCGGTTTCCGCATGGCATTCACCGGAGGCCTTTCATTCAACCTTGACGACGTCATCATTCCGAAGGAGAAGGAGATGTTCGTTCAGGAAGGATATGAGCAGGTTGACGAGGTTCTCTCCAACTACAGCATGGGCTTCATTACCAACAATGAAAGGTACAATCAGATAATTGACATCTGGACCCATGTCAACGCACGTCTTACCCAGAGCCTGATGAAGCAGCTGTCAACCGACAAGCAGGGCTTCAACTCGGTATATATGATGCTTGACTCTGGTGCAAGGGGCTCGAAGGAGCAGATCCGCCAGCTCTCAGGCATGAGGGGCCTTATGGCCAAGCCCCAGAAGTCGGGCTCTACCGGCTCAGAGATCATCGAGAACCCCATCCTCTCGAACTTCAAGGAGGGTCTTTCGGTTCTTGAATACTTCATCTCAACTCACGGTGCAAGAAAAGGTCTTGCTGACACCGCACTCAAAACAGCAGACGCCGGTTACCTTACACGCCGTCTCGTTGACGTATCACAGGATGTGATAATCACCGAGGAGGACTGCGGCACGCTCCGCGGCCTTGTGGCTACTGCCATCAAGAACAACGAGGAAGTGGTTGAATCACTGTATGAAAGAATCCTCGGCCGTACAACCGTCCATGATATTTACAACCCGCTTACCGGTGACCTCATCGTCTCGGCAGGGGAAGAGATCACGGAAGAGGTTGCCGGCAATATTGACCAGTCGCCCATTGAGCAGGTTGAGATCCGTTCGGTTCTTACCTGCGAATCAAAGAAGGGCGTCTGTGCCAAGTGTTACGGACGTAACCTGGCTACCGGAAGGATGGTACAGAAGGGTGAGGCTTGCGGTGTGATCGCTGCACAGAGTATCGGTGAACCGGGAACCCAGCTTACACTTCGTACATTCCACGTCGGTGGTACTGCATCGAACATCACAACCGAATCAAGCCTTGTTGCAAGGTACGGTGGTTTTGCCGTGATCGAGGAGGTCAGGACAGTCACCAAAAAGGATCCGGAAAAGGGTAATGTGGACATAGTCATCGGCCGTCTGGGTGAACTCCGTATTATGGACAAGACAACCGGAATTGCCCTTACAACACATACTATACCTTACGGAAGCAGGCTTTACATCAAGCCCGGCCAGGAGGTGCAGAAGGGTGACCTCATCTGCGAATGGGACCCCTTCAATGCAGTTATTATTTCTGAAGTGGCAGGTAAGGTGGCATTTGACTACCTCATAGAGGGTGTAACCTTCCGTGAAGAGTCTGACGAGCAGACCGGCTTCAAGGAGAAGGTGATCATTGAGAGCAGGGACAAGACAAAGAACCCGACAATCAAGATCATGTCTCCGGAGGGAGTTGAGATCAAGTCATACAACCTGCCGGTTGGTGCTCACCTGGTTACGGACCTTAACAAACTGGTTGAAGCCGGTGACACTATCGTGAAGATACCTAGGGCAGTAGGCAAGTCCGGTGACATCACCGGCGGTCTGCCCCGCGTTACCGAACTCTTCGAGGCACGTAACCCGTCCAACCCGGCCATTGTTACCGAGATCGACGGCGAGGTTACCTATGGCAAGATCAAGAGGGGTAACAGGGAGATTACAATTACCTCCAAGTCAGGTGAGATGAAGAAGTATCTTGTTCCCCTGTCAAAACAGATTCTTGTACAGGAGAATGACTACGTCAGAGCCGGTACACCGCTTTCTGACGGAGCTATCACTCCCTCAGACATCCTCGCAATCAAGGGGCCCACAAAAGTTCAGGAATACATTGTCAATGAGATCCAGGAGGTATACCGTCTCCAGGGTGTGAAGATCAATGACAAGCACTTTGAGACAATTGTAAGGCAGATGATGCGCAAGGTTGAGATAATTGACCCGGGTGACACCAAGTTCCTTGAACGTCAGGTTGTCGACAAGCTGGAGTTCATGGATGAAAACGACTGGGTATACGGCAAGAAGATTGTCCTCGAATCGGGAGACAGCCAGACTCTTAAACCGGGTATGGTTATTACTGCCCGCAAGCTCAGGGATGAAAACTCATTGCTCAAGCGCCGAGACCTCAAACTGATTGAGGCAAGGGATGCTGTACCTGCAACATCACAGCAGGTTCTTCAGGGTATCACCCGCGCTGCACTCCAGACAAACAGCTTCTTCTCGGCAGCATCATTCCAGGAGACCACCAAGGTCCTCAATGAGGCTGCAATCCTCGGGAAGATAGACTTCCTTGAGGGTCTTAAGGAGAATGTCATCGTTGGTCACCTCATCCCGGCCGGAACAGGCCTCAGGGAATACAACAACATAATTGTCGGCTCACTTGACGACTATGAGTCACTTGTACATGCCGGGCAGAGCACCAGCCAGGTGGAACAGGACTAAAAGCGAAGGATCATGTCAGACAACAAGAACCAGAACCAGTTTAATATCGAACTCAGCGAGGAAGTTGCCGAGGGAGTATATTCAAACCTGGCAGTCATAACACACTCGCCTGCCGAGTTTGTCATTGATTTCATAAGGATCATGCCGGGAGTGCCCAAATCAAAGGTCAAGTCGCGCATCATTCTTACACCGGAGCATGCCAAGAGGTTTGTGGCGGCCCTCAGTGACAACATAGCAAAGTACGAGGCCGTTCATGGTCCGATACGTGAGGTGAAGGGTTCGGGGCCGGTGATGCCGATCACATTCGGCGGACCGACAGCTCAGGCATGATCACATAACAGATTCAGGATAAGCCAGTTGAGAAGTCAACTGGCTTTTTTATGATATGGCAGGCACATTCTAATTACCTCCGGTCTATTGCAGGGAATGAAAATAAGA